>DASTAL010000092.1:0-9421 GCA_035712685.1 Rudaea sp.
TCGCGTTCGGTGGACAGCGCCGCGTAGCGTGTGGCGAAGCGCAGGTGTTCGGCGAAGGCCAGCTGCGGGCGTTGCGCGAGCGAAGCGGCGAGGGCGCCGTTGAAGGCATCGCCGGCACCGGTCGTGTCGATGGTCCTGGCCGGTACGGCGGGAATGCGGTAGAACGCGTCGTCGTCGCCGTGCCGGTTCGCGCCGTGCGAAACGAAGCAGCCCTGCGCGCCGAGCGTGACGACGACGGTTCCCGCGCACAGTTTGCGCGCGAGTGCATGCAGTTGAGCATCGTCGTGCTGCGCGAGCTCGCCTGTATCCACATGCGCGTTTGCTACCTGCGCTACCAGGGCGGCGAATTCGGTTTCATTGGGCGTGAGCACGTCGGCGAGTTGCCGCATCGCGTCGCTTACGCTGGCATTCGCCGGCGCGGGATTGAGGATTGTCGTTGCGCCGCAGCGGCGGCCGAAGCGCAACGCGGATTCGATGGCGTTGCCGGGCGATTCCAGTTGCGCCAGCACCACCGCAGGCTTCGGCAGCGCGGCGAGCGCGGATTCGACGAAGCCGGGTTCCAGGCGCGCGTTCGCGCCGGCGGCTACGACGATTTCGTTGCGGCCTTGCGCATCGACGTAGATGCCGGCGGTACCGGTCGGTGCGTCGCAGGCGTGCTCGCGCAGGTCGATGCCGTCGCCTGCGCACAACGCGCGCGCGAGTTGCGCGCCAGCGTCGTCGCCGAGAGCGCAAACGAATGCCGTGACGGCGCCCGCGCGGCGCGCGGCCATTGCCTGGTTGAAACCCTTGCCGCCGGGACCGCTGGCGTAGTCGCCGCTGAGGGTCGCACCGGCCTGCGGCAGCGCCGCCACGCGCCAGACGTGATCGACGTTGAACGAGCCGACGACGGCGACGCTCACGGCGCTGTGTCCTGTACCAGCGTGCCCTGGTGGTAGAGCGCGCGCCAGCCGTCGGCATCCTCGCGCCACAGCGTCATGCGCCGGCTCAGGCGTTCGCCCTGTCGCAGCGTGTACGTGAGCAGCCAGGTGCGTGCGCCGAGCGCACGGCAGCGGAAGTCCGAGGTTTCCCATGGATCATCGTGCGGCGCGGCGTGACGACGTTCGAGAACGTCGAGGACGAAGGCACGGTCGTAGCATCGCCCGGATGCGCCGGTTTCCCAGTAATCGTCGACGATCATGCGCTCGAAATCCGCGCGCGCGGTGCCGAACTCCGGGCGATGGAACAGCGGCTCGCGCGCGCGCAGCGCGAGCAGCACTGCGGCTTGGGTTTCCCCGCCGTCAGGGATTGTCGACATCGCCGGCACCGTGCACGGCGATCACGCGATGCGGGTCGTGCTTGTGCTTGAACAGCGGCACGAATGCAATGGCCATGATGAGCGAGTACACCGCGAACGTGACCCAGATGCCGTGCCAGTCTTTTGCGCCGGACGCCGCGGTGAACCAGCGGTCGATCATCCAGCCGCTGATCGAGCTGCCCAGTACGGCGCCGACGCCGTTCGTCATCAGCATGAACAGGCCCTGCGCGCTGGCACGGATCTTCGGATCGGCCTGGCCCTCGACGAACAGCGAGCCGGAGATGTTGAAGAAGTCGAAGGCCATGCCGTAGACGATGCACGAGAGCACGATCATCCACAGGCCCGGGCCGGGATCGCCGTACGCGAACAGGCCGAAGCGCAGGAACCAGGCCAGCATGCTGATCGTCATCACCGCCTTGATGCCGAAGCGCTTCAGGAAAAACGGAATGGTCAGGATGAACAGGGTTTCCGAAACCTGCGAGATGGACATGATGATCGCGGGATACTTCACCGCGAGTGCATCCTTGAACGCCGGATGGGTGCTGAATTCGCCGAGGAAGGTGCCGCCGTAGGCGTTCGTCAGTTGCAGCGCCGCGCCGAGCAGCATGGCGAAGACGAAGAACACCGCCATGTTGCGATCCTTGAACAAGCGGAACGAGGTCAGTCCGAGCACGTCGAGCAGGGAGCGGCTTTCGGCGCGCTTCATTCGCGGCGGACATGGCGGCAGGGTGAAGGCGTACACGCCGAGCAGGGCCGATGCGGCGGCGGCGACGTAGAACTGCCCGGGCGAGGTTTCCAACCCGAGCAGGCTGGTCGTCCACAGCGCGGCGATGAAGCCGATCGTGCCCCAGACCCGGATCGGCGGATAGTCGCGCACCACGTCCAGGTCTTTTTCCTTCAGTGCGTTGTAGGCCACCGTGATCGCCAGCGCGATCGTCGGCATGTAGAAGATCATGTTGACCAGCATCACCCAGAACAGCGTGTGCGGATCGCCCGCCGAAGGCACCAGCGCCAGCATGATCGCGCCGCCGATGTGCAGCGTGCCGTAGAGCTTTTCCGCGTTGATCCACTTGTCCGCGACCACGCCCATCAGGGCCGGCATGAACAGGGCCGAGATGCCCATGGTCGAGAAGATCGCGCCGAAGCTGGTGCCCGACCAGTGCTGGTTCTCGAACCAGTAGCGGCCGATCGTGATCAGCCACGCTCCCCACACGAAAAATTGCAGGAAGTTCATCACGATCAGGCGCAGTTTCAGGCTCACGCGGCTCTCCCCCGGTGGCAACACGGATCGGGCGAGGTTAGGGCAAGGCGCACGTCCGGGCAAGCCGTGTACTGCTAGACTTGGCGGTGGAGAGGGGGTACGCACGATGCGATTCGCGCTCGGCATTCGGCAGCGCCTGCTGCTCAGCCATTTGTTCGCCGTAATCGTGGTTGCCGGCACGTTCGGCGCGGTCGTCTATTGGGTCGCCGCCGAACAGGTCGCGCATGCGGGCGATCTGAATACTTTGCGTTTGTACGCCGCGCTTGCCTTCCTGGTTTGCGTGTTGGCAGCACTGCTGCTCGCGCGCCATCTGGCCCGACGCTTCCTTGCCCGCATCGTCGACCTAACCGTGCGTTGCCGTGCCCTGGCCAATGGCGAGTCGCTGCCGCCGCGGCGCTCGAGTCCGCGCGACGAATTCGACAACCTCAGCCGCGAATTCGACG
This sequence comes from Rudaea sp., assembly GCA_035712685.1. Lineage (GTDB taxonomy): Bacteria > Pseudomonadota > Gammaproteobacteria > Xanthomonadales > Rhodanobacteraceae > Rudaea. Next base: position 2,999 of record DASTAL010000092.1, read on the forward strand.
CCATGGCCGGGCGCTTGCGTCACTCTGCCGCCGATCGCGAGCGCGCGCACGCCGCCGTGCGCGAAGCGAATGCGCGGCTCGAATCGCGCGTGCGCGAACGCACCGCCGAACTCGAGGCCGCGACTGCGCAATTGAGGAAGGAAATCGAAAGTCGCGTGCACGTGGAAACCCTGCTCGCGGAAGCGGCCATGACCGACGGCCTGACCGGCCTGCTCAACCGCCGCGCCATGCTGGAAATGCTCACCCAGGCTGTCGCCAGCACCAAGCCGGGCGAGGCGGGCCTGAGCCTGATCGTCGCCGACATCGACCACTTCAAGCGCGTCAACGACGAGCACGGCCATGACGCGGGCGACCGCGTGCTGGTCGCCGTCGCTTCACGGTTGCGTGAGTTGGGCGGCGATCCGCAGCTCGTCGCGCGCTGGGGCGGCGAGGAGTTCCTGGTGCTGCTGCCGGGCCTGCGCTTGTCCACCGCCTGCCAGCGTGCGGAGGCGATGCGCCGCGATGTGGCACAGACCCACATCGACGGCGGCAAGCTGCAGGTGACGCTCAGCCTGGGCGTGGCTGAACTCGGTGCCGGCGAGGCACTGGATGATTGCCTGCGCCGCTGCGACCAGGCCCTGTATCGGGCGAAGGATGCGGGACGCAATACCGTCATCGTCGCGAAGGGCACGATGTTCGCGACGATGTCCTGACGTATACCTTTTGCTATTTCAGCAAAATCCAGATTGCCAGTACCACGAACAGCGCCGCCGCGACGAGGCGCGTGGCGCGCAACGGCAGCGCGTGGGCAAAGCGTGCGCCCAGCCAGACCGCGGGCACGTCGGCGATCAGCATGCCGCAGGTCGTGCCGGCGATCACCTGCCACAGCGGCTGGTATTCGGCACCGAGCACGGCGGTGGCGATCTGGGTCTTGTCGCCGATCTCGGCGAGGAAGAACGCGACCATCGTCGCCAGCAGCACGCCGTGTCCGCGCAGCGGCGTGGAGTCGGATTCGTCGATCTTGTCGGGGACCAGCGTCCACAGCGCGACGGCAAAAAAACTCGCCGCGACGAGCCAGCGCAGGGTTTGCGGCGCGAACCAGTGCGCCACCAGCGCGCCAAACGCACCGGCCAGCGCGTGATTGGCCAGCGTCGCCAGCAAGATCCCGAACGCGATCAGCCAGGGCCGGCGGTATTTTGCCGCCAGCACCAGCGCCAGCAGTTGCGTCTTGTCGCCGAATTCGGCCACCGCGACGGAGGCAATCGAGATCAGGAAGGCTTGCATGCGTGGTTTCCGCAAAAACACGCATCGTAGTGCATTCTGCATGCATTAGGCATGCGTCAGCCAAATCCGCCGCCGGCATCGAGCCACGCCAGTTCTTCCGGCGTCGAGGTGCGGCCGAGCGCCCGGTTGCGGTGCGGGAAACGTCCGAAGCGCACGATGACCTCGCGGTGCGCTTCGGCGTATTTGCAGTATTCCGCGTCGCCGAGCGCGCCGAACAGCGCGACCGAGCGGTCCTGGTCTGCGCGCGCCTCGGAGTGCTCGAACGGCAGGTAGACGAAGGCACGCAACGGCGTCTCGATGGCGCGGTCGAGCCCGGCATCGATCGCACACTCGGCGTAATGGCGCGCCAGGCCATCGGTCGCGTAGGCGTGCGCGCTGTCCCGGAATGCGTTTCGCGGTAACTGATCGAGCAAAAGAATCAACGCCAGCGCGCCATCGGCATCGTCGAGCCAGTGCTCGAATTCGCGTCGCGCGGCAGCGTGGTGGGACGGCAGGAAACGCGCACTGAACCGTGCATCGAATGCATCGTCGCGCGTGAACCAGCGCTGGTAGCCGGCGTCGCGCCAGAAATCGGTGATGGCTTTTGCGTCGGTGGCAGACATGGATCACGCGGCGTCAAAGCGACCGGCGCAAATGCCGGCGGCCGCATCGGCGAGATTCCACAAGTACATCGCAGCGAGTCTAGCTCATCGCCGTGAGGACTCCGGCTACCACGCTATCGGTTGGGGGCACACTTGCTGGAAAGCATCGGCGTTCGCGAGCCGGCCATGAAATCGGTTCGTGAAGACATCCCGGGCCCACGCCTTGGCCGCTGCCACCTCGTGGGCAGTGAGTTGGTCGGCGAGGGTCTGCATTCGATCATGCAGGTAGGCTTGGTCAGGCCAGCCCATATCGAGCAGGCTGGCATATCGATATGCCTGGAAGATGTTCGGCGTGATGGCTTGATCCAGCCATTGCATGCCGTTTCCGCCATCGTAGGCTTGGGCAAGCAGGTAAACGGCTTTCCAATCGCCGTTTGCGACCGCTGCGAATGCCATTCCCGGCCCGACGCGCTGGAAATCGCCCAGCCAGTGAAGGTGTCGCATTGCGTCTGCGACATCGCCAAAATTTTGATCGAGGTAGCAGTCGATGGCCTCCGGGTCTCCCTGTTGCGCGGCGATGCGCATCCAGTCCGGACTGTCGAGCGAGGATTCCGGGTCGGCACCCTCGCACAGTGGCTCGATCTTCTTGGTCCACTCTATCCTTCGCTGGAAAATATCCAGTGTGTCGACCGAGCGTTTGTCGGCATCGGCGGATCGCCCGGGTTTCGTGATCGCCATTAACATGGGCATGATGAGCGGCACAGAGCGGTGAAAATTGTCGACGTACCGGCATTTGGCCGTGTCGTGGAATAGTCGAACCGACGCGGCGCGATCGCCCGATCGCGCGCGCGCCGCCAGGATTGCGTAGGTGTCTTTAAGTGGTGTTCCCGGTGGCGGAAGCGGCGCATTCGCCGCCGGCTGTGCGTTGGATACGGGCGTACGCTTGGAAGGTGGCGTCAAGGCAGCAGCAGAATCGGGCGACGTCGGCGCGGACTGATGTTGCGACGGAATCGCCGTGCGACGCAAAAAAAAGTATCCCGCACCCACGGCAAGCGCGAGGGCGCAGGGTAGCCAGATGTTCGGGCGGTGCGGCATCAATGTGTTTCCTTGCGTGTTGCCCGTTCACCACAATGAGCGGGCGTACCCGCATTCTGCTGCGAAGATACCCAAGACATTGAGCATGAAGCCACGGGGCCGGTCAATTCGGCAATGCCATCGGATTCGGGCATATCGACTGGAGTGTGCCCGCGTACATCCGTGTGCCGTGAAACGCGGTGGCAAAGACCTCATTGGCCCACGTTCTGGCTGCAACAATTTGGTTGGCCGTGAGCTGTTGCTCCAGCGCCCCTTGTTCGTCTTTCTGGGTAGTGCCTCCGCCTAGCTCGAGCAGGTAGGCGTACCGATACGCCTGTTCGGTATCCGGGGCGATCGTCTGGCTCAGCCACCGGCCGCTGCCGAGTCCGGCATATGCCATCGACAGCAGGGAGACCGCTTTCCAGTCGCCGTTCGCCACCGCCTTTAATGCCAATTCCGGTGCGTCGCGCTGGAAATCGGTCAGCCACTGCATGTGCTGCAATGCGTTGGGGACATTGATGAAGTCTTGATTCAAGTAGCAGTCGATGGCCTCGGCATCCCCCTGTTGCGCGGCGATGCGCATCCATTCCGGGCTGCTGCGCGACGATTCCGGATCGGCGCCAGCGCACATCGGTTCGGTCTGTCCGAGCCAGGTCATCTCCTCCTTGCTCGGGCCCGGCAAGCTTTCCGTCTCGATGTCGGTGCCGTCCTTGTGCGCTTGCGTGATGCGTTTCAGCTGCGGCAGGGCGAAGGAGTAGCGCTGATGCAGGTCATCGACGTAGCGACATCGCAATGTGTCGTGAAACAGCCGCACCGATGCCGCGCGGTCTCCCGATCGCGCGCGCGCCGCGAGTTCGTCGTAGATGTCCTTCAACGGCGTTCCGGGCGGCGGCAGCGGTGCGGACGAAGCCGGGGCAACGGTGCGATGTTTGGATTGTTTCTGTACACCCGGCGCCGACTCCGTTTTGGACTCGGGTTGGGCGATGGCTGGCGGGTCGGTGCGCGTGTTGCGCCCGGAGAAAGCGCTGCGATGCAGGAAATACCCCGCGCCCAGCGCGAGCACGAGGATGCAGATCACCGCAAAAATTTGACGTCGCCGCATCGGCGAGATTCCATTCCAACGAGGCGGCGAGTTTAGCGCACCGCCGCGCGCATCCTTGCGCGCGGATTCGTGCTACACGGTTTCGTCGTCGTCCGATGGGGGCGGTGGTGGCGGGGCGGGCGGTGCCGGCGGTGCGGGCATGGCGCGCGGAGTCGGCAGCGCGGCGGGTGTCGGTGGTGCGGGTGGTGCCGGCATCGCGGGCGGAGCCGGAGGTGCGGGTGGCGGTGGCGGCACGAAGATGCCCTTGAACTCCGGCGCCTTGAGGCTCAGCGTCACCGGCTTGCGCTGGCGCAGCACCTGCATTTTCACCTCGCTGCCGGCAGGTGCATCGCGCAGCAGGCGCAGCGCATCCTCGGGCCGGTTCACGGCGTGTCCGCCGACATCCTGCAGGACGTCCCCGGACTTGAGTCCCTTGTAGGCGTCCGCGTCGGCGGAGAGCACGAGCACGCCCTTGTCCGTGCCGAAATAGCCGCCCAGGTCGGGATTGAGCGGAGCCAGGTTCAATCCCCACCACGGCGTGAGCAAGTTCAGGGCGTGCATGCCCTCGCCGGCGTGGCGCATCGCGTCGTGCACCTTGAGCTGGATGCGGTGATCGAAATCCGGCGGCAGCAATCCGCCCTTTCCGAACGCGTCGGAGAAAACGAAGGGCTCGCGGCGTTCGGCCTTGAGCGCGACCTCGCGCGATTTGCCGTCGTGCAACACGGTCAACTTCACGCCCTGGCCGATCTTCAGGTCGTGCAGGGCATCGCCGGCCTCCTCGCCCGCGAGCTTCTTGCCGTCGACCGCGGTGAGCACGTCGCCGTCGCGTACGCCGGCCTTGTCGGCGGGACCGCCGGGCGTTACCGCGTCCACGCGCAGGCCGTTCTTGTCCGGCGCCAGCACCACGCCGATCATGCCGCGGTCGGGATCGCCCAGGTAACGGAACGCATAGGTGCGCGGACCGACGTCGCCCATCTTCATCGACAGGTCCGCCATCTTGCGCGACAACTCGCGCATCTGGCCGCGCATCTGCTCGAGCTCGCGCTGCGCGTCGACGCGCGCGCTCTCGGCCTGCGTGCGCGCGGCTTCGGCGTCGGTGCGCGCCGCCTGTGCGGCCGTGCGTGCGCTTTGCGCCGCATCGCGCGCGGCCTGCTCCGTCGTTTTCGGATCGTCGGCGTGCGCGGCGATGGACAACGCGAGCGCGCCGGCGAGGAGTGGAGTTGTATACAATTTCTTCAGCATGGGGTTTCCTCAGTCGATTTGCCAGGACGCGGCCAGTTGGCCGCCCGCCGCGAGGCGGTAGTTGGAATAGCGCAGGGCAGCCAGATCCTCGAGCAGGCCGACGCGGCGTTGCCACAGCGCCTGCGCCCGCACCTGCCGCGGCGCAGCCAGTTCCACGTCGACGAGGCCGATGAGATTCTCGATCTCGGCCGCGGCGGCCAGGTCCTGGCCTTGCAGCGGCGCGGCGTCGCGTCCGGTTTCGCGCAGCCAGCGTTCCAGCGCCTGCGAGCGCTGTTGCAGTTGCGCGAGCCGATCGGGTTGATTCGCCGCCTGTTGCGCATCGTGGATTCGGTCTGCCTCTGTGCCATTCGTGGATGAAGATGCGGCGGCATGCGCGATGGTCGCAGGCGCGGTCGGTTTCGGTGCGCGCAAGACGACGAAGGCGCCGACCAGCGCCGCCGCCAACGCGGCGGGCAGGGCGTAGCGGCGCCACGCGGACGGCCGCATCTGCAATGGCTGCAAGCGCTCGCGCAGCAACGTCCATTCGTCGCTCGGCGGCGCGGCCAGCGGCAGCGCGCGCAGCGCATCGCCCAGGGTCACGTGGTTGGGAGCAGGCATGGCAAGGCCTCCGGTTCGGGATCGAGCAATGCACGCAGGCGTGCCGTGCCGCGTGCGAGTTGCGATTTGGAAAAACTCGTCGTCTTGCGCATCGCGGCGGCAATTTCCGCATGCGTGCAGCCTTCGACGTGATACAGCCACAGCACGCTGCGCGTGATCGCGGGCAGTTGCGCGAGCGCGTGTTCGAGTGCGCGCGCGTCCGCATGCGCCCACGGCGCCGGCGCATCGTCGGCGAACGCGTCGGCGTCGACGCCGACCGATTCCATGCTCACGACGAAGCGCTCGCCGCCGCGCAGCCGCATCAGCGCCTCGTTCATCGCGATCTGGCGCAGCCACGCCCAGAACGGCGCGTCGCCGCGGAACTGGCCGATGCGCTGGAACGCCTTGAACATGGCGTCGTGCAGCGCGTCGCGCGCGGCCTCGGCATCGCCGAGCATGCGCAAGGCGAGGGTGTAGACCGGGCGTTCAAAGCGGCGATAGACCTGTTCGAACGCGGCGGCGTCGCCGCCCTTGACGCGTTCGACGAGCATCGCCGGCAGGTCGATCTGGAATGCGGATGCGCTCACCATCTGCATTTTGATGCAC
>DASTAL010000093.1:0-4086 GCA_035712685.1 Rudaea sp.
GCCGGCGAGCAGGGTGCGGCGCGCGTAGACCGTGCTCTGGATCGCGTAGTCGGCTGGATTCAGGCGGAACTGGTCGCTGTAGCTGGACTTGCTGAACTGGCCGGTCAGGTGCGTGTGGCTGTCGATCAGGCCGGGCATGCAAGTCGCGTTCGGCATCGATAGCGTGTTTGCGCCGGCGCGCTGCTGGGTGCCGTCGAGCACCTCTTTTACGCGGTCGGCTTCGATGACGATGGTGCTGGCGCCGAGCATCTTGCCGTGCACCACATCGATCAGATGGCCGCACTGCACGACGGTCATCGGCGCGGCGGGCGATTGTGCAAACGTGGGCGCGGCGAAAAAGGCCGCGACGGCGGCGGCGAGCGGAACGAGTCGCATGGTTATCCTCCCTTGGTGATCGTGGAAGGATACCCCGAGTAGCGGGCGGCGCGTGGGCCGGAAGTCCCGTAGCGCGTTCAAGCGCCGGCGGCAAGTCCGTGGCGCACGGCGTACAACGCGATCTGGGTGCGATCCTCGAGACGCAGCTTGGCGAGGATCTGGCTGACGTAGCCTTTGACCGTGCCTTCGGTGAGACTCAAGCGCTTGCCGATCTGCTTGTTCGACAGGCCTTCGGCGATCAATTTCAGCACGTCGGTTTCGCGCGCGGTGAGCGCATCGCGAGATGCCTGCGGCTTGCGCAGCAGTTCCATCAATTGCCGTTGCGCGGCAGGCGCCAGATAGGTTTCGCCGGCGGCCACGCTGCGGATGGCGGCGATGAGATCGTGCTGCAACGCGTCCTTGAGCAGGTAGCCGGTGGCGCCGGCATCGAGCGTGGCGCGGATCAGCGCGTCCTCGCCGAAACTCGTGAACACGAGCACGCGCACGCCGGGCACGCGTTCGCGCAACGCGGCGATCGTTTCCGGCGCCGACAGCCCGGGCATTTTCAAATCCACCAGGGCCACGTCCGGCGCCAGCGCCGCGACCGAAGCCAGCGCCTCGTTGCCGCTGCCGAACTCGCCGACAACGCGGAAATCGGCATCGGTTTCGAGCACCGCACGCACGCCTTCGCGCACCACGGCGTGGTCGTCTACCAAAATAATGCGGATCGGCGCCGCGTCCGGGCTGTTTGAATTCAAGCTGGCTGTGGCGCTGGTCATGATGGCCGTTTCAGTGTGCGCCACGGTCAGGGGCGGCGGCACTGACCAAAGTCAGGGTTGCGGCTCGCGCACGGAAGGATCGCGGTCGGCACGCGGCAGGCGCGCCTCGATCAGGGTTCCGGCCGGACTGTTCGAGCCGATGCGGAAGCTGCCGTGCAGCGCCTCGATCCGACTGCGCATGCTTCCCAGGCCCATGCCGGGACGGAAATCCGTACCCAGGCCACGGCCGTCATCGGACACGCGCAACACGGCGTGGTCGCCGGTGACCGCGGCTTCCACGCGCAGGCGGCGCGCGCCGGCATGGCGCAGGCAATTCGAGATGGCTTCCTGGCACACCCGGTATAGCGCCTGTTCGTGTTCTTCGCGCTGCGCTTCCCAGGCCGCGAAACTCGACGCCGCGACGATGTGTTCCGGTACGGTGGACGCCAGCAGGCGGGTCAGTGCGCCCGGCAATCCTTGCGTGCGCAGGTTTTCGGCACTGAGCAAGACGAAGCTCTTGCGCGAGATCGCCGGTGCCGTTGTCGCAGACTCGGCAGGCGTGAGTTGCTGCAGCAGCATGCGCATCTCGGCAAAAGCCGTCTGCGCCAACTGCTGCAGGCGCGCCGCGCGCGCCTCGCCCTCCGCGGGATTGCGCTTCCACGTGGTGGCGATGGTCTGGCTGAGCAGATTGATCGAGGCCAGGATCTGGGTGACGTTGTCGTGCAGCTCGCGCGCCAGGCGCTGGCGCTCGGCGAGGACGGCGGCGCGTCCGGCCTGTTCGTGCAGGGTCGTGTTTTCGATCGCGGCGGCGGCGGCGTGAGCAAGCACCTGTGCGATTTCCAGATCGGAGGGCTTGAATCGGCGCGGTGGCGCAAGGCTCAGCGCCATGTACCCGAGCAAGCGTTTTTGCCAGATCAGCGGCACGCCCAGCGCCTGATGCTCGCGCAAGTCGTCGACGACGGGTTGCGGCAAGTCGCCGTAGCGCCCCAAGTAGGGTTGCGCGGTGACGATGATGTGGCCGGCCAGCCCCTCGCCGCGAGCAAAATTCGAGGCGAACAGCGCAGGCATCGAGTGCCGGGTGACCGCGGCGGTGATCGAATCCGACTCCGGGTCGTACAGGCCGACCGTTCCCGTGTCCGCGTGCGCCAACGCGCAGGCGGCGTCCAGAATCCGGTTTAGCCGTTCCGGCAGCGGGCTTTCCCCGGCGAGTTCGCCGAATAGTCGCGCAAGCGCGGCAAGCGGACCGGATGGCGGCGTGTCGGGCATGCGTCTAGCCTAACCGAACCCGGCACTGCCGGGGTTGGCGCCGATGCTGCACTGCGGTAGGCTGGGCGCAAATCCAAGAAAAGCCGGTGCAACCGGCGCATGCAGGGCTCCGATGGACGTGATCTACGATTTCAAGGTGGTGGAAGCCGCCGCGCAGAAGTTCTGGAACGACGGCAAATCCTTCGAGGCAAGGGAGGACCCGGCCCGCCCGAAGTTCTATTGCCTGTCGATGCTGCCGTATCCGTCCGGTGCGCTGCACATGGGCCACGTGCGCAACTACACGATCGGCGACGTGATCAGCCGCTACCAGCGCATGCTCGGCAAGAACGTCCTGCAGCCGATGGGTTGGGACGCCTTCGGCCTGCCCGCGGAAAACGCCGCGATCAAGAACAAGACCGCGCCGGCGAAGTGGACCTACGCGAACATCGAGCACATGCGAGAGCAATTGCGCACGATGGGCTACGCCATCGACTGGTCGCGCGAGTTTGCCACCTGCAAGCCGGATTATTACGTGCACGAACAGCGCATGTTCGTGCGCCTGTTCAAGAAAGGCATGGCCTATCGCAAGAATTCGGTCGTGAACTGGGATCCGGTCGACCAGACCGTGCTCGCCAACGAACAGGTGATCGACGGCCGCGGCTGGCGCACCGGTGCGGTGGTGGAAAAGCGCGAGATCCCGCAGTGGTTCCTGAAGATCACCGACTACGCCGACGAATTGCTCAGCGGCCTCGACAAGCTGCCCGGCTGGCCGGATGCGGTCAAGACCATGCAGCGCAACTGGATCGGGCGTTCGGAGGGACTCGAGATCGACTTCGCCATCGAGGGCGAGCGCGAACCGGTGCGCGTGTTCACCACGCGGCCTGACACGCTGATGGGCGCGACGTTCCTGTGCCTGGCCGCCGAGCATCCGCTCGCGCTCAAGGCGGCGTCCGCGAATCCGCGAATCCAGGAATTCATTGACGACTGTCGCCACGGCGGCGTCGCCGAAGCCGACCTCGAGACCCAGGAAAAGAAGGGCATCGAAACCGGCTTCCACGCCATCCATCCGATCACCGGCGAAAAGCTGCCGGTGTGGATCGCGAATTTCGTGCTGATGGGATACGGCACCGGCGCGCTGATGGCGGTGCCGGCGCACGACGAGCGCGACTGGGAATTCGCGACCAAATACGACTTGTTCATCAAGATGGTGATCGTCAGCGATCCGGTGCGCGAAGCGATCCGCGAACTCGGCCGCGATGCGGCGAACAATGCCAATCCGATGACGGCCGCGCTCGGCGAAGGCCGCGCGATCGACGTGGTCGAGGCGCCCGTGGCGCTGGACATGCTGCGCGAATTCGAGCGCGGCATCATCGAGGATGCCGCCTTCACCGATTACGGCACCCTGGTCAATTCCGGCGAATTCGACGGACTGGATTTCCGCGCCGCGTTCGACGCCATCGCCGCGCGCATCGAGAAGGAAGGCAAGGGTGCGCGCAAGGTCAATTTCCGTCTGCGCGACTGGGGCGTGTCGCGGCAGCGCTATTGGGGCTGCCCGATTCCGATCGTGTATTGCCCGAAGTGCGACGCTGTGCCGGTGCCCGAAGACCAGCTCCCGGTCGTGCTGCCCGAGAACGTGCAGTTCATGGGCGTGCAATCGCCGATCAAGGCCGATCCGGAATGGCGCAAGTGCAGATGTCCACAATGCGGCGGTATGGCCGAACGCGAGACC
>DASTAL010000094.1:0-1886 GCA_035712685.1 Rudaea sp.
CGGCGCGCGCGGCGCGAACCGCGACATTGACGGCGGGTCTGGGCATGACGGTTTCCTGCTTTTGTGGTCGGAAAGAACGGGTGCGGCTGGGCGCGGCATGGATTTTAGCAGAAGCAAGGCTTCCGTCCGCCCTTCGAACCGCCGGGCAACTTGCGGAAGCCTTGCTTCCGTCCGGCCTTCGGCCCGCCGGGTAACTTTCTTTTCTCGTGAAAAGATAGTCACCGAAGAAGCACGTTCAAAGCGATCCATTCCATGGGAGGAGCTGCACGCAAGCGTGGCGATGGATGCAAGTTGCAGTGCCAATGCTTCGATCCCATTTTGTAGGGGGACACCTGCCATAATCCAAACATGAGTGAATCTGAAGTTCCGACAAGAACGAGCAATGGAATCCGCTTCGTGCTCGTGCGCACGTCGCATCCGGGCAATATCGGCGCCGCCGCGCGCGCGATCCGCACGATGGGATTCGCGCGCCTCGGCCTGGTCGCGCCGCACAAGTTTCCGCATCCGGATGCCGTCGCCATGGCATCGGGTGCGACCGGCGTGCTGGATGACGCAGCCATCGCTGAAACCGTGGTCGATGCGATCTCGGATTGCACATTGGTGCTCGGCTGCACGGCCCGGGCGCGTGCGGTGCAACTGGAAGAATTGTCTCCACGCGAGGCGGCACAGCGCGCGCTTGCGGCCAGCGCGCAGGGCCCGGTGGCGATTGTGTTCGGCAATGAACGCACGGGCCTGGAAAACGACGAATTGATGAGCTGTCACGCCGCCGTGCGCATCCCGAGCGTGGAGGATTTTCCCTCGCTCAATCTCGCCCAGGCCGTGCAGGTGCTGGCTTACGAAATGCGGATGGCGATGCTCGCGCAAACGCCGCAGGCAGCCGACGCATCAAAATCCGATCCGCCGGCCTCGGCCGAGCAGCTCGAACACCTGTTCGGGCATCTGGCGCAGATGCTCGATGACATCGACTTCCACAAGGGCCGCTCGCCGGTGACGATCATGAAACGCCTGCGCCGGCTGTTCCTGCACGCGGGACTGGATCAGCGCGAAGTGCGCATCCTGCGCGGGATTTTCGACGATGCTCAGCGGATGGCGAAGATCGCGAAGCAGAAGACCTGATTCGATCAACCGCTTTCTTCGCCTTCCGCTGCCACCGGCACGGGCGCGGCGAGAATCTTGTCCACGCGCGCTCCGTCCAGATCGACGACTTCGAAGCGCCAGCCGCGCCAGTCGAAGTGCTCGCCGGCCTGCGGGATACGGCCGAAATGCGCCACCACCATGCCGGCGACGGTGTTGAAGTCGTGCTCGTCTTCGGCGGGCAACTGGGCGAGTCCGAGCAGTTCGCGCATGTCGTCGGTGCCGAGTGCGCCATCGATCAGCCAGCTGCCGTCGTCGCGCTGCGTGACCGGTTGCGCCTGCGTGGCCGCCACCGGCGCCGCGCCGGGCCCGACGACGGCGCCGAGCACGTCGTTGAGCGTGACCAGTCCTTCGACATCGCCATATTCGTCGACGACAAGGGCGAGGCGCGTTTCTGCGTCGCGGAATTCCTCGAGCAGATCCAGCGCACGCGCGGTGCCGGGCACGTAAAGCGGTTTGGCCAGTCGCGCGAACAGATCCACCTTCGCATTGCCGAGCATGGCCGGCAGGCGTTTCAGGCTGAGCACGCCGAGCACGTCCCTGTCGTTGCCGCGGTAGACGGGATAGCGCGAAAACGGCGTGTCGCGCATCGTCGCGAGGTTCTCCTGCAGCGATGCGGTGGCATCGAGCCAGGCGATGCGCGGCCGTGGCGTCATCAGGCTGTCCACCGTGCGGTCGCCCAGGCGCAGCACGCGGTTGACCATGTTGCGCTCGTCGGAATCGATCACGCCCTGGTCCGCGCTTTCGGCTAC
>DASTAL010000095.1:0-1960 GCA_035712685.1 Rudaea sp.
GTCGGCGTCGGCAGCTGGGTGCTCGGCATCGCGCTCGCGCTGGCCATCGGATTCGTCGTCGGCGCGCTGCCGGCAATGCGCGCGATGCGCCTGAACATCGTCGACGCGCTGGCCGGACGCTGAGGAGAACAGCCAATGAAATTCCTGAAAGGATTGCTCACCCTGATCGTCGTTTTTGCGGGCATCGCCGTGTTCCTCGTGTTGCCGTGGCCGGGACTGGCGGCGATCGTCGTGCTGCTCGGACTCTGGATGGCGCTGAGCCGGCGCGGCCAGCAGGCGGCATCGGTCGCCGCGATCGGCATTGCCACGCTCGCGCAACGCGCCGGTTCCGCGGCCGTCATCGTGGTCGGCATTGCCGGCGTGGTCGGCGTACTGGTCGCCATGCTGGCGATGGCGCAAGGTTACGCCGATACGCTCAAGCGTACGGGCAGCGAAGACACTGCGATCGTGCTGCGCGGCGCGTCTGCATCGGAAGTCTCCTCGGTGCTGTCGCACGACAGCGTCGTCGTCATTGAACAGGCGCCCGGCGTGGCCAAGGACGACGCCGGCAAGCCGATCGTGTCGCCCGAGCTCGTGGTCGCGGCCAACCTGTTGGTGCGTGGCGCCAAGGACGACGACGACATGGGCAGCGTGCAGCTGCGCGGCATCGGCGACGAAGCGTGGAAACTGCGCACGAACGCGAAGATCATCGCCGGGCGCAAGTTCGAGCCGGGCAAGTACGAGCTGGTCGCAGGCAAGGGTGCGCAGGCGCATTTCGCCGGGCTCGAACCCGGTGCGCAGATCAAGATCGGCAGCCGGGTCTGGACCGTTGCCGGCATCTTCGAGAGCGGCGATGCGCTGGATTCGGAAATCTGGGCGGATGCAAAAGTGGTCGGCGATACCTATCGTCGTGGCGCCAGCGTGACCAGCGTGTTCGCCAGACTGACCAGCGCTTCCGCGTTCGATGCGTTCAAGAGCTCACTCACGACCGACCCGCGCCTGCAGGTGGATGTCGACACCTCGCAGCACTATTTCAGCAAACAATCCGAAGGCACCTCGAAAGCCATCCGCATCATCGGCATCGTGGTCGGCGTGATCATGGCGATCGGCGCGATCTTCGGCGCGCTCAACACCATGTTCGCCGCAGTCGCCGTGCGCGCGCGCGAGATCGCCACCTTGCGCGCGATCGGATTCCGTGGCCTGCCGGTCGTGGTCGCGGTGATGCTGGAGACGATGTTGCTGGCGCTGGCCGGCGGCGTGCTTGGCGGCCTGATTGCGTGGCTCGTATTCAATGGCTATTCGGCGTCAACCCTGAGCATGGGCAGCACGGGACAATTGATGTTCCAGTTCAACGTGGCGCCATCGGTGTTGTGGACGGGCATCAAGTGGGCGCTGGCGATCGGATTCGTCGGTGGCCTCTATCCGGCGTTGCGCGCCGCGCGATTGCCGGTGACGGTCGCGTTGCGCGAGCAGTGATCGAGGCGGCGAAGACGAGCGCTGACGAGATCAGCGTTTCGTTTTCGCCAGCGTGATCGCGACGACGCCGGCGAGGATCACGATGGTGCCGGCGATGTCGAGCGCGTGCACCGCCTCGCCGCCGAGGACGACGCCGACCAACACCGCCACGGGTGGATTGACGTAGGCGTAGCTCGTCGCCAGCGCCGGGCGCACGTTGTGCAGCAGGTAGATGTACGCCGTGAAGCCGAGGATGGAGCCGGCGACGATGAGATAACCCAGTGCCAGTGTCGCGTGCAGCGAAGGCATGTGCGTGAAGCGTTCGCCGGTCGCCAACGCCATCAAGCCGAGTGGAATGCCACCGCACAGCATCTGCGCGGCGGCACCCATGGTCGGCGCCGGCATGTCGCGGTGGCGGCTCCAGATCGATCCGTAGGCCCAGCCGATGGAGGCCAGCACCAGCGCGGCCGCGCCGAGCGGCGAAGAGCGCAGCCCGTTGCCGAGGTTGAGCACGACGACGCCGGCG
>DASTAL010000096.1:0-3796 GCA_035712685.1 Rudaea sp.
GTTGCAGTCCGTTGACCGGGCTGGAATAGAAAATCACGCTGCCGCCGCGTGCGGCGATCGCGCCGATCCAGGCATGCATCGGTGCCAGATCCCCCAGCCAGCGTTGCGGATCGTGCGGCGGCAATGCAGCGATGTTGTCTTCCATTGTCTGCGCGAAATGCCGCTTGGTCGATTCGGGATCGGTCTGCCGGTAATCGATGTCGCCGCTGCGATTGGCGTAATAGCGTATGTAATCGTGGAATGGCTCGCTGCCTTCGAGCGCATGCGTGAGGCTGGCCTTCCAGCCGAAAGCCGGATTGGCGATGACCGCACTGCGCTGCCAGTCCGTCAGCAGGTGACGATGCAGGTTCCAGCTCGGCGTCCACTGTTTGTGATAGTAGTCGACGTAGGGTTGTTGCATGTCCCAATACACGCGCAGGTAGCCGACCGCGTCCAGGTCGCACAGCACCACGCCACGGAAATTTTCGTCGCTCGCCAGGTCGCGCAGGGTCGCCAACGGATAATGCGCATCCACGGCGAGCATCACCGGCCGGTATTTCGGCAGGCGTTCACGCAGCCGCTTCGGATCGATGCCGAATTCGGTGCGCGAGGCGCCGAGCAGGGCGAGTACGATGCCGCTTCCGCTATCCACGCGCTCGCGTTGCTGCGCCCAAAGCTGGCGCGAATCGAGGACGTTCGGACGATAACCCAGCGCACGCCAGTGCGCCTCGGCCAAGGCGCAGGCCGCCACCGCCAGCGCGATGGCGAGCAGCCACGCGCCAAGCCAGCGCCGACCCGCGGGCGCGTCAGAACTGGAAGTAGATGAATGCATGATTGTCTCCGGGCGAGAGCACGATCATCGCCAGCATCAGTCCGAGCGCAATGCCGATCACGGGTGCAGGCAGGCGCTGCTGCCATGTCATCAGGTCGCGATCGCGCATCACCCAGTGGGCCGCGGTAACCAGGGCGAATCCAACGACGGCGAACATCTGGCCGCTATCCAAGGCCGGTCCATTCCCAGTTGGCAGCAGATGGGCGAACGCCTGCCATGCCGTGGCCGCATCGGACGCACGAAACCAGATCCAGGTCAGCGTGACCAGCAGCAAGGTCAACAGGCCGTAGCCGAAGCGCAACAGCGCCGGCGCCTGCCAGTTTGCCGGCAACAGGCGTTCGCGTGCGAAACGCTCGGCGGCCAGGAACAAACCGTGCATCCCGCCCCAGATCACGAACGTCCATGCGGCGCCATGCCAGAGGCCGCCGATCAGCATGGTCAGCATCAGGTTGACGTAGGTTCGCCAGGCGCCACGCCGATTGCCGCCGAGCGAGACGTACAGATAATCGCGCAGCCAGGTCGACAGCGAGATGTGCCAGCGCCGCCAGAAATCCGAAAAACCGATCGCGGCGTACGGAAAGCGGAAATTCGTCGGCAAGACGAATCCCAAGGCCAGCGCCGCGCCGATGGCGCAGGTCGAATAGCCGGCGAAATCGCAGAAGATCTGCCCGCTGAACGCCAGCGTGCCGCTCCATGCGGCCGCCGCGTGCGCAGAGCCCACGGCGTTGAAGAACACGTCCGCCACCGGCGCGAAAACGGTATCGGCCAGCACGCATTTTTCGAACAGGCCGAGCACGAGCAACGCGCAGCCCAGGCCGAGATTGGCGCGCGTGGTCCGGCGCGGCGATTCGATCTGCTCGCGCATCTGGGTAAAGCGCGTGATCGGGCCGGCCACGAGTTGCGGGAAGAACGCGACGTAGAGCGCGTAGTCGCGCCAGTTTCGCGTCGGTGCGAATTTGCCGCGGTAGATGTCCAGGCAATACGACAGCGAATGAAACGTGTAGAAGGAAATGCCGATCGGCAGCACGATGTCGAATCGCGCCGGCACGTAATGCACCCCGGCCAGCGCCAGCAACGCGGCGTAATTGTCGAGCAGGAAGGCGTGGTACTTGAACAGCCCGAGCACGCCGAGGTTGATCAGCAGCGTCGCCACGATCCAGCGCTTGCGCGCAGCCCGCCCCGTCGACGCATGGATGCGCCGTGCGATCCAGAAATCCAGCGTAGCCGAGCCGACCAGCAACGGCAGGAACAGCGGGTTCCAGGCCGCGTAGAAAACGTAGCTCGCGATCAGCAAAAACCATTTTCTCGCCGCCCAGCCGCGCAAGGCGTTGTAAGCGCACAAGACGACCGCGAAGAAAACGACGAAAGTGAAGGAATCGAACTGCATGCGCGGCCGGTTTTCGACGACGCGTGATTATCGGCGAGCGCCGGCCGGTCTCCAAGCGCCGCCGCCCGCGCTTGGCGCAGACCCTGCGGCTGTTGTATTATTCGCGCCCCCTCCGTGGGCAGTTAGCTCAGCGGTAGAGCATCACCTTGACATGGTGGGGGTCACAGGTTCGATCCCTGTACTGCCCACCACTTCTGCATGATTACGTTACCATTACGGCACTTCCTCACGGGAACTGCCGTGCGTCGTCTTCCGCTTTCCTGTCTCGCATTTTGCCTCGGCATGGCTGGTCATGCGCCGGCCTTCGCCGGCGTCCGCACCACGTCGGCGGGCGTGACCACGGTCGATCCGAACAATCCATCCACGGACGTGCAGCAGCAGTCGTCCGGATTCGTTGCGGCCAATCAACAGGCGCAAAACGCGGCCAATGGCGGGATCGTGCTGCCCAATGGCGTCGCCGGCAGCGCGCAGCCGGGTCAGAACGCTGCCGGCAATGCCGGCGCCAGTGGTGCACAGGCCGGACAGCCCGGCGGATCCAATGCCGCGGCCGAACCTGCGCCGCCTGCCGTGCCGCCGCCTCCCCCACCACCGCCGCCGACCTACGAATCCAGGATGCGACCGGTCACTCCGGCGATCGTCGCCGCGCCAGCGCAGACGCAGCCTGCCGCGCCGGCAGCGTCAGCGCAGAAGCCGGTTCAAACGCCGGAAAAACCCGCGCAGCCGGCGGTAAAGCCTGCCATCGTTCCCGCGCCGAACCCCAACCGCGCGCCGCCGATCGAGAAAAAGCAGGATGAGCCCGCACCCGCGGTGACGGCCGATCCCGGTGGCGGTCGCGGCGCGGCGCCGGATGGCTACACGTTCTGGTTCGGGCTGCTCATCGCCGGCGCGCTGCTCGCGCTGGCCGCGGCTACCTATCTGCGCATCCAGCGCGGCGAAACATCGGGTTGAGACGTTCGGTCAGTGCTTGGGCTTGAGCAGGGTGCCCGTGCATTTCTTCGCACCGCAGCGGCAGGCCCAGATGCGCTTGAGCTTCGCGGTCTGGCGTTCTTCCAGGGTGATGCCGTAATCGTAGGTGAGTTCCTCGCCCTGGCGGATGCGCCGCCGCGTTTCGATGACGACGCGATCCTTGCGCGGATCGCCGCTCGGGTGTTCGATCACCCAGGCCTGGCAGTTCGGCGCACAACTGTGGTTGATCCAGCGCGCGTCGTTGCCGTCGACATTCGCATCGATCAGGTATTTTTCGTTGAGCGTGAACAGGAACGTGTGCCCGCTGTCGACGTCGTTGCCGTAGGCGCGGTTGGCCTGCGCATGGGTCAGGCGGCGGCCGCGGTACTCGATGATTTCGGTGCGTGCGGGCAGATCGCAGGCGGCGAAGACGCCATTGCCGTGGATCGGGGAACGGCGGCGGACGATGCGTTTGGTCATGTTGGCAGGTATCGGAATGAATCGGTGATTATAACGCGCCGCGTCGGCGCCTTGACCTGCATGCCATGCGCGCGCAATCTTGCAACGTGCAATGTTCGAGGATCGCGCCGTGCCGGCAACCATCAAACTCAAGCACGCCAGCAAGGCACCGGCCAAGGCCGACGGCAAGCGCA
>DASTAL010000097.1:0-5695 GCA_035712685.1 Rudaea sp.
TGCGCAGCAAACAGCCGCTTCCGAACCGCCGCCGCCGACCGATCCGCGCTATGCCGAGACGACGCCTTCGAACGCGTCGACGGCGATTCCGGCGACGCCGGCACCGCAAGAGAACCCGCCCGCCGCACCCGCACAGCCGCCCGTGGCCAGTACCGCGACCGCACCGGCTTCGGCGCCGCCGGTGCAGGTGGCGACTGCCGCCGAACCGCCCAAGGTCATTGCGCCACCCAAGCCGCACGTGCCGACTATCGCCATCCTCGCCAGCGGCGACGATGCGATTTCGGAGCCGGCCGAACAAGCCATCGAATCCACGCTGATGCACCGCGGCTATCGCGTCGTCGACCAGGATTCTCTGCCGCGCGTGGGCCGCTTGATCGACGGTGAGCGCCCGCGTTTCGCCGAAGCGCTGGCCGTGCTGCAGGGTCATGCCGATGCCGTGGTGTTCGTGCACGCGCGAAAGGTCGGCGCGCAGGAGATGAACTACTACGGCCAGACCTCCACGCTGTACACCGCCCAACTCAACGTGCGCGCCTACTCGGTCGAAGGCAGGCGTCAACTCGGGCCGCCGTGGAGCGAACAGGTGAATTTCACCAACTTGAACGCCGGCGACAAAGCCAAGGAAGCGGTCGAGCCCATGCTTGAGCGCGTCAGCGAACGCTTGGTCGATTATCGGCCGAAAGGGCGCCGCGAATAATCACGGCGCGGACGCGCATCACGGCAGCTCGCGCGGCGCGTTCGCCCGCCCGAGCAACTTCTGCGCGTAGGTGTAGCCCGCGTCGATTGCGCGTTCGTAGGCTTTCCAGTCGAGCAGCTCGACGTCGTTCAACGGCGGCGTCAACAGCAGGCTCGTGTGCGCGCGCCGCTCCAGGCTCGCGGCTTCCGCATTGACCATGCCCGAGCGCAACAGGATGCTCAAGATGCCCGGCCGCTGGTGGCGATGGAACCAGCGCTGCCAAAGCAGCTTCCACCATGGCGGCAGGGCGAACTCCTCGACTTCGGCGTGCAGCACGTCGTCGGCGCCGATGTCGACCGCGATGATTTCGGCCACGCCTTGGGCGCGCATTGCCTCGACGGGCAGGTTGTCCATGACCGCACCGTCAACGAACACCTCGCCGTGATGGAACACCGGTGGCAGCACGCCAGGAATCGCGCAGCTCGCGCGCAGCCAGAACCACAACGGCCCGGCGCGATGGGTTTCAGCACGGCCCGCGGTTAGATTCGACGTGATGCAGTAGTAGGGCAAGGCGAGATCGGTGATGTCGCGCGGCCCGAACGCCTCGCGCAGCAGGCGCGCGACACGGCGCCCGGCGACGAGCGCGATCAACGGCAGGGTGTAGTCGCTCAGCGGCTTGCCGACCACGAAGGACCGATAGTAATTGTCGAACATTTCCTCGTTCGACCAATCCGCGGCGACGCCGGCGCCGATGATCGCGCCGATCGAGGTGCCGCCGACGCAATCGATCTGCACGCCGGCCTCGCGCAATGCGCGCACCACGCCGATGTGGGCGAAGCCGCGCGCACCGCCGCCGGAAAGCACCAGGCCGATGCTGCGCCCGGTCAACAGGCGCGCCACGCGTTCGATATCCGCATCGCCGCGCACATGATGATGGGCGACACCGGGTACGACTTCCAGCCAACGCCGCGCCGCGCCGGGCGCGATCGCGCCGTCGCGGTGCAGCAGCACAAGGTGCCGCGGACGATGCAGGGCGCGTTCGGCGTCGATGCAGGATTTTTCCGGCCAGGTGCTGGCGGTATCGGTTGCGTTCGCCACCAGCAGCAGGCAATCGGATTGGCGCACGCACAGATCGCGCCATTCGCGATCGTCGCCGTCGCCGAGGTAAAGCACGAAGCGCACGCGCTCCTCGAGCGCGCTGAACCAGGTGCTGGTCTGGCCGTGCGCGGATTCACCGTCGACCAGCGTGCAGTCGCCATAGCGCATCAGCGTCTGTCGCAGGCGTTGCGCGAAATCGCGCGCGTCCACGCCCTTGTCGTGGGCGAGCACCGCGAACGTGCGTGCCGAGGACAGGCTCGCCCCTTCGCGCCGCGCGACCAGGCGCTTGACCGCCAAGCGCGCGCTGACCAGCATGGCCTGCGGATGCCTGGCGACGAGTTTGTCGAAGCCGCTGCGCGGCAGGCGCAGCAGCTCCGAATCGCGCAGCGCGCGCACCGTGGCCGAGCGTGGCGCATCGACGATGAGGCCGAGTTCGCCCACGGTTTCCCCCGCAGCGACCACGCCGTCGAGCTGAAAGCTGCCGTCCTGCGCCGGCTTGAACGCGCCGAGACTGCCGGACTTGAGCACGCACAACGCATCGGATGGATCGCCATACTCGAACAAGGTAGCGCCGCCGGGCAGGGCGAACCATTCCAGTTCGCGGGCGAGTTCATCCAGCGTCGCCGCATCCAGATGACGGAACAGTTCCAGCCCGCGCAGCAGGCGGTGCGCATCGTAGGAATCGTGGGACCTGACCTCGCTCATCGCACCAGATGCTAGCGCGAAATCCGCGTGCGCGGCTTGATTTTTCCGTTTCCACACGCCAGTTTGTGCGCATGAAAAGCAATCCCCTGCTCGACGACTCCATCCTGCCGCGCTTTGCCGCGATTGAGCCCAAACACGTTCGCCCGGCCGTGGACGCCATGCTGGCCGACTATCGCACACGCATCGACGCCTTGATCGCCGACCCCGCGCCGCGCACGTTCGCCAATACGATGTTGCCGCAAGAGGCCCTGGAGCATCGTTCAGAACGCGTGTGGTCGCCGGTGTCGCACCTGCACGCGGTGAGAGATTCCGACGCCTTGCGCGCCGTATACGCACCGGCAGAGGAAGCGCTCAGCGATTTCGGCGCGGAGCTGGGCCAGAACCGCGAGTTGTACGCCGCGGTGAAGGCCGTCCGCGACGATGCGCAATTCAGTTCGTTGCCGCGCGCGGCCCAAACCTTGGTCGAGCATAGCCTGCGCGATTTCCGCCTGTCCGGCGTCGCGCTGGAAGAACCGGCGCGCTCGCGCTTTCGTGACATCAGCAACGCGTTGACGCGACTGGCGACCGAATTCGAGGAAGCCGTGCTCGACGCGACGCAGGCGTGGACGGAAGAAGTCGGCGCCGACGCTCTCGCCGGCCTGCCCGAAACCGACCTCGCGCTGATGCGCGAGGCTGCCCGCGAGGCGGGAAGCGAAGGTTATCGGGTCACGCTCAAGCCGCCGAGCGTGCAGGCCGTCTTGACCTACGCCGACAACCGCGCTCTGCGCGAGCGCGTCTACACGGCGTACCACACGCGCGCCTCGGACCAGGGGCCGCAAGCCGGGCGCTTCGACAACTCCGCGCGCATCGAGGAAATCCTCGCGCTGCGCCACGAAGCCGCGCGCCTGCTCGGCTTCGCGAACGCGGCGGAGGAATCGCTGGCGACGAAGATGGCCGCGACGCCGGCGCGCGTGCTGGATTTCCTGCACGACCTGGTGCGCCGCGCGAAACCGGTTGCCGAACGCGAGCTGGCGGAATTGCGCGAATTCGCCAAGACCCGGCTCGGCATCACCGACTTGCTACCCTGGGACGTGGGCTATGCCGCGGAGAAATTGCGCCAGAGCAAGTTTTCGCTGAGCGAGGAAGACCTCAAACCTTACTTCCCGCTGCCCCGCGTGATGGACGGCCTGTTCGCGATCGTCGCGCGCGTGTTCGGCGTGAACCTGCGCGAGCGTGCCGGCGTGGAAACCTGGCATCCGGACGTGCGCTTCTACGACGTGCTCGATGCCAACGGTCGCGTCTTCGCCGGCTGTTATGTCGATTTGTATGCGCGCACCGGCAAGCGTGGCGGGGCGTGGATGGACGTGTGCCGATCGCGTTTCCGCAACGGCGATGCGACGCATCCGCCGATCGCGTATCTGACCTGCAATTTTCCTCCACCGGCGGCGGATCGCCCGTCCCTGCTCGCGCATGACGAGGTCACCACGCTGTTCCACGAGTTCGGCCATGGCCTGCATCATCTGCTCACCGAAGTCGATTATCCGAGCGTCGCCGGCATCGACGGCGTGGAATGGGACGCGGTCGAACTGCCCAGCCAGTTCATGGAGAACTTCTGCTGGCAGCGCGAGGCGCTGAACCTGTTCGCGCAACATTGGCAAACCGGTGAACCGCTGCCCGACGAACTGTTCGCGCGCATGCTCGCCGCGCGGCATTTCCACGCTGGCCTGTTCCTCGTGCGCCAGCTGGAATACGCGCTGCTCGATTTCCGCCTGCACCTGGAATACGACCCTGCGCACGGCGCGCGCGTGCTGGAACTGCTTGCCGACGTGCGCCGCGAGGTCGCGGTGCTGCAACCGCCCGCATGGCAGCGCATGCCGCACAGCTTCACCCACGTTTTCGCGGGTGGCTACGCCGCAGGTTACTACAGTTACCTGTGGGCAGAGTTGCTTTCGGCCGACGCGTTCGCGCGCTTCGAGGAAGCCGGCATCTTCGACGCCGCCACCGGCGCGGCGTTCCGCGAAAATATCCTCGCCGTCGGCGGATCACGCCCGGCGCTGGAATCCTTCGTCGAATTCCGCGGGCGCGAACCGCGCGCCGATGCGCTGCTGCGCAGTTATGGCCTGGCGGCGTAAAATCCGCGCATGAAAATCGCCACGTGGAACGTCAACTCGCTCAAGGTGCGCCTGCCGCACCTGCGCCAGTGGTTGGCGGACGCCGCGCCGGATGTCGTTGCGTTGCAGGAAACCAAGACCGAAGACGCGAATTTCCCGACGGACGAAATCGCCGCGCTCGGCTACCGTTGTGCGTTTTCCGGACAGAAGACCTACAACGGCGTGGCGATCCTCGCGCGCGAAGCGCCGCGCGACATCGTCACCGACATTCCCGGGCTGGCCGATCCGCAGCGCCGCATCCTCGTCGGCACGGTCGGCGACTTGCGCATCGCCAACCTGTACGTGGTCAACGGCCAGGAAGTCGGCAGCGACAAGTACGCCTACAAGCTCGACTGGCTGGCCAAGGTGCGCGCCTTCCTCGCCGATGAAATCCGCCGTCATCCCGATCTTGTCGTGCTCGGCGATTTCAACATCACCCCGGACGACCGCGATATCTACGATCCGGTTGCCTGGAAGGAACAGATTCTCTGTTCCACACCCGAACGCGACGCACTCAAGGCCATCGTCGATCTCGGCCTGCACGACACGTTCCGTCTGTTCAACGACGAACCGGGGCATTACTCGTGGTGGGACTATCGCCAGGCCGGCTTCCGCCGCAACCTCGGCATGCGCATCGACCTTGTGCTTGCGAGCGAAGCGCTGCGCGCGCGTTGCCGCGCCGGCAACATCGACCGCACGCCGCGTACCTGGGAACGGCCGTCGGACCATACACCGGCGATCCTGGAACTTGCCGAATCAGGGCAGGCCAATGCCTGACGAAATCCGCGAACCCGATTGGTCGCCGACACTGGACGATGGCGAACTGGAGGAACTCGACCAATTCCTGCGCGCGCACGCGGGGGAAGACGCACTGTTGCTCGACGGCGTACACGGCCTGCTCAGCGCCGTGAACATCGGTCCCGAACGCGCGCCGCCCGAGGAATGGCTGCCGGAAGTGCTGCACGATCCGTTCGACGACGCCGACGAGGGCCGGCGCGTCCTCGAGTTGCTGGCGCGGCTTTCCGAGAGCATCGGCTACGAACTGGAAACCGAGCAGTACGAACCCATCCTTGGCGAAATCGAACTCGAC
>DASTAL010000098.1:0-3809 GCA_035712685.1 Rudaea sp.
CACCAGGTGCCCGTGCACGTTGATGTCACGGCTGATATCGGCCCAGTCGTCGCTTGTGCCGAGGCCGAAATCGAGGCGATTCAGTGTGGTGTTGACGTCGAGCGTTGTCGCGCCGCCGGTGGCCGCGAATTTCACTTTCAACGTGACGGGCTTGCTCTGGCCGCGGAT
This sequence comes from Rudaea sp., assembly GCA_035712685.1. Taxonomy (GTDB): domain Bacteria; phylum Pseudomonadota; class Gammaproteobacteria; order Xanthomonadales; family Rhodanobacteraceae; genus Rudaea. Next base: position 169 of record DASTAL010000098.1, read on the forward strand.
CGTGAGCGTGCCCAGCGCGATCACGCCGCCGTCGGCGACGCGGTTGAACGCATTGGTGACGAAGTGCGCCTGCGGAAATTTCGCGGTATCGAAGAAGTCGGCGGTGGCGAGGGTCTGGTCGCGTTCGCCGCTGCCGGTGTCGACGCTGGCCAGTTGCACGGTCACGTCGAATTTCGACTGGGCGAGGTTGGTCTCGTCGTAGGCGAGCTGGGCGCTGAACTTGCCGAACTTGCCGGCGAACGCGCCGCCCTGATAGGTGCCGTCGAAACCGAGCCCGCTCTTGGCCATGTCGACGTTCCAGTCGCGCGCGAATGCGGCAAGCGGCAGCAGGACGAGCAGAAGGATCCATTTGCGCATGGTGGAATCTCCGTCAGGACCGCGCGAATGGCAGCATGCGTTTGAGCACGCCGTCGCGGTTGTGGAAATGGTGGATAAGCGCCATCAGCGCATGACCGGCGGCGACGGCGATCAGTACCCAGAACAGGACTTCATGGCGTTCGGCCGCGATGTCCTTCAGGCCCGGAATGGTGGGGTCCGGCCCGCCCAGCGGCGGCACGTGGATCAGCCCGAACCAGTACAAGGGGCGCAGCGAGGCCACCGAATCGAACCACCAGCCCGACAGCGGTACGAGGAAGATCAGCAGGTAAAGCAGCGCATGGCCGGCGCGTGCGCCCTGTACCTGCCAGCGCGGCATGCCCGCGGGTTCGTGTGGTCGCGCATCGAACAGCCGCCACACGAGGCGCAGCACGGCCAGCGCGAGGATGGTCAGCCCCAGCGATTTGTGGAAACTGAAAACCGGGATCACGTTCGGGCGCTTGGGCAGCTCGACCATGATCAGGCCGATCGCGCCCTGCACCAGGAGCAGCACGACGATCGTCCAGTGGAAGAACTTGGCGAGGCTGCCCCAGTGGTTCGGACCGCTCCTGAACATGTCACCGCTCCGGTTGCGACGGCGCAGTTTGAACCGGCGCGGGCTTGCCGCGCAAGCCTTCCGCCTCGATGCGGATTTGCACCGTATCGCCGATGTCGGGCAAATACTTCGTCATGCCGAAAACCGCGCGCTGGAGCGTCGCCGTGGCGGCGAAGCCGGCGGTGTAGCGCAGGTCGTAGGGATCAAGGCCGGCACGATTGAACGTCACGTTGAGGTCGAGCTTGCGCGTGACCCCGCGCAAGGTCAGCGTGCCGCGAACAACTGCGGTTCTGTCTCCGGTTTTTTCCGCGGACTGCGAAACGAAATGCGCCTCGGGATACTTGCCCGTTTCGAGGAATTCCCAGGAACGGACTTTCGCGTCCCAGGCCGCATCGCCAAGATCCAGCGACGTGGCATCGACGATCGCGTCGACCTTGGCCGTGCTCCAGTCGCCGTCGTCGAAGTGGAAAAATCCGCTTTTTATCCTGAAGCGCGCGCAGGGCGTGGAAAATCCCATGTGGCTCGCGCAGGCATACACCTGAGTGTGCACGGAATCGAGGCTATAGTCCGACGCACGCGCCGGCATGGCGCAAAACGCCGGTGCGGCCATCGCAACAAGGACTACGGATCGCAGGTTCATGCGAGGCGTAGTTTGCCAGATTGGGGCGGAAGCGGTCCCTGCATTTGGATGGGTGGCGAACGCTGAGCGCATTCAATGCATCACGATCGCGCGGGTATAAGAAAAGCGTAATAGCGCCGGACGGATTTTCAGGCATCATCGGCGTAGGGGAAAAGCTGGGGAGCTTTCCATGTGGGGCAGCGTTTTATTCGCGATCGCAGCGGCCGTTGCGCCGACGAACGACGCACCGACGCTGGCGGCAACACCGTATTTCCGCACGCTCGATGCCGCCGACGGCTTGCCGTCGAGTACGGTGTGGAAAATCGCCCAGGATCGGGACGGCTACATCTGGGCTGGCACGGCGGATGGCTTGGCGCGTTACGACGGCGTGGATTTTCGCGTCTACCGCAACGATCCCAACGACGCGGCGAGCCTGTCCGGCGCGGACGTCACCGCGCTGTTCGTCGACCGCGACAACCGCATCTGGTGCGGCGGTGAGGACGCGGGGCTCAACCTGCTCGATGCGCGGCGTACGGGTTTTCGCCATTTCCGCCACGCGGCCGGGAATCCGGCGAGCCTGGCCGGCGACGACGTCTGGGCGATCGCGCAGGACGCCACCGGCGCGATCTGGGCCGGCGGTTATGCAATGGGGCTGGAGCGGCTCGACGAATCCACGGATGTCTTCGCGCACTTTCGCCACAAGGACGGCGATGCGGGCAGCCTCGCGTCGGACAACGTGCTGGCGTTGCGCGGCGACGCCGCGGGCAACCTGTGGATAGGCAGTGATGCCGGCATCGACGTGCGCGCTGCCGACGGCAAGTTCCTGCACGTGGATACATCCGCCGTGCCGGGTACGGGCGGCATCAACGCGGCGGTATTCCTGGAAACGGCGGACGGCATGCTGGCCGGCACGCGCCGCGGCGTGCTGCGCATCGGCGCCGACCTCAAGGCGCAGGTGCTGGAGGACGCGCGGCTTCCGGACAAGGTCGTATACGCGCTGGCGGAGGGCAACGACGCGGCGTTGTGGATCGGCACGCGCGAGGGTCTCGCGCATCGCGCCGCGGATGCGCGCCTGGACGTGCATTCCGAAAACGCCGCCGTCGCCGGCAGCTTGCCCGGCAAGAAGGTTTTCGATGCGCTGCGCGACCGCGACGGCGGCCTGTGGTTCGCCACGACCGGCGGCGGCATGGCGTATCTCGCGCCGGACTGGCGGCGTTTCGCGCTGTACCGCAACGATCCGCGCGACGCGGCAAGCCTGAGCGCGAATCGCGTCGAAGGCCTTTCGGCCGATGCGCAGGGCGGGGTGTGGTCGGTCAATCTCGACGGTGGGATCGACCGCCTGGATCCGAATTCCGGGAAGATCGAACGGTATGCGCAGCGCTGGCAGGCGCCGGAGTCCGCGCTCTGGTCGGTCCTGGCCGGCCGCGATGGCCGCGTTTGGGTCGGCCATGCGCACGGCTTGCGCGTATACGATCGGACGAATGGAAAATTCGTCGACGTGCCGGTCGACCCCAGGCGCCGCGACGCGCTGGCGCCGGGCAGCGTGGACTTGCTCGTCGAAGCGCGCGACGGAGCGGTGTGGGCCAGCAGCGACGGCGGTGGCATCGCGCGCATCGACGCTGCGACGCTGGCGGTCACGCGCTACGCCGAGGCGGAGGGCTTGCGCAGTACGGACGTCGGCCTGATTGGCTTCGCGCCGGACGGTGCCTTGCTCGCCGCAAGCGCCGCCGGGCTCGATCGGCTCGATGCCGCGGCGACCCGGTTTGCGCCCGTGGTCGCCGCGCCCGCCCAGCGCGTGCTGGCCTTCGCGTTCGCCGACGATGGCACGCTGTGGTTGCACACGATCGGCGCATTGGCGCATTTTCGTTACGCGGATGGCGCCTTGACGCCGCTGGACCGCATCGATGCCGCGCGCGGTTGGCCGGGCCTGACTGCGGGCGGCATGCAGGTGGATGCACAAGGCCGCGTCTGGGTGGCGAGTGCGCGCGGCCTGTGGCGGTACGACCCGTCCACGCGCGGAGTGCGCCGCTTCGGCACCGGCGACGGCCTGGCCAGCGCCGAGTTCAATCGCGCACCGTTGCTCGAACGCTTCGATGGCGCGATTTTCGGCGG
>DASTAL010000099.1:0-3877 GCA_035712685.1 Rudaea sp.
AGACCTCTACCCGCCGCGCATGGACCTGCACTTCCGCCTGACCGACGCCAGCGGCAAGACCTTGCGCGAAGGCTCGGCCAAGCTGCGCGACCTCGCCTACCTGCAGCGCGGACTGCCGAACGACAACGACCCGCTGCGATATGACAAGCGCATGATCGGCAACTGGTTGGGCGCGGAATTCGGCCGCGGAAGAAAGTGATCGCCCCGCTTCAGCGCGGCGCGTAAGCGCGCAGGAACATGTCCACCGTCGCCGCGACGTGCTCATCGACCTCGCGGCGCTTGAGCGCGGCGCAACAACCGAATTCCATGCGCGCGTGCGATTCGCCCTTGAGCAGGCAGAAAAACTGCGTGGCGGCGCGGCGCGTGTCGGGAATGTCGAGGTTGCCCGCCGCCACTTCATCGCGCAGGAAGGCATCGAACGCGCCCTGCACCCGCGCCGGCCCCGCTTCCCAGAACAACGATCCGAGTTGCGGGGCTTGCTGGACGTTGGCGACCACGGTGCGGTGCACGGCCAGCGCATCGTCACTGGTGACGAGAGCGAAAAAGGCGCGCGCGATTTCGAGCAATTGCTCGCGCAGCGGACCCTTCGGGTCGGCGGCAAATATGTGCGGCGGCAGTTGTTCCTCGCATTTGCGCCGCACGGCTTCGGTGAACAACGCGTCCTTGTCGCCGAAATGGCTGTAGACCGTCAGCTTGGACACGCCCGCGGCGCTGGCCACGGCGTCCATGCTGGTGGCGTTGTACCCGCGCTCGACGAACAGGCGCTTGGCCGCATCGAGGATGGCGGCGCGCTTTTGCTGGTCCTTCGGTCGACCGGGGCCTGCAGTCTTGGCGGCTGGACGCGTCATGGGCTTGAACAAGGGATCCCAAGCCGCATTATGCCTCGCCGGGACGGGTTTTTCAGCCGCGTGCGCGATCGATGCACGCGCGCAAAAAATGGTTTGGATGACTTCCGGCACTACGGCGGCGGCGCGTTCCAAGCGATCTTGCGATTGCCGGAAACCCCGCCACCCCCTATGCTTTCAAGTCTTTTCGGCACCGGAACAACGCGCCATGACGCTGAACGTTGAACTCGCCCGCCACAACATGATCGCCCAGCAGGTGCGCCCCTGGGACGTCCTCGACGAACGCGTGTTGAACGTGCTCAGCGCCGTGCGTCGCGAGGATTTCGTCCCCGCGACAGCACGCAGTCTCGCCTTCGCCGATCTGTGCCTGCCGCTCGGCCACGGCGAGGTCATGATGAAACCCGTGGTCGAAGGCCGCGTGCTGCAGGCCATCGATCCGCAACCCGGCGAGAGCGTGCTCGAAATCGGCTCCGGCTCGGGATTCCTCACTGCCTGCCTGGCCAAACTCGCCGGTGAAGTGGTCGGCATCGAAATGCATGCGGATTTCAGCGCTGCCGCCAACACCCGACTGGCCACCGCCGGGATCACTAGCGCACATGTCGAAACCGCCGAGGCCGTGCGCGGGTACACGCCGAAGCACCCGTTCGACGTGATGGTTGTCACTGGTGCGGTGTACGCATTGCCGCAACACTGGCACGGCTGGATCAAGCCCGGTGGGCGGATTTTCGCCATCGCCGGGCAGTCGCCGGTGCAGAGCGCCACTTTGTACACACAAGACGGAGCGGGCGCCTGGAGCGCCACAGCCCTGTTCGAAACCGACCTGCCCTACTTGCGCAACGCCGAGCCGCCCCAACGTTTTGCCCTTTGATTGTGCGGCCGCGCAACCACTTCCTAGGAAATGCGAGAATGTATAAAAATATCAAATTGGCGCTGCTGACGCTGGGCCTTGGCGGCATCGCCACCTCCGCCTGTGCCGAAGACCTGATGCAGATCTACCAGCAAGCGCAACAGGCCGATCCCACCCTGGCCACGGCCAGCGCGAACAAGGGCGCGTCCGAAGCCGGCGTCGGCATCGCCCGCGCGCCCTTGCTGCCGCAGCTCGGCGCGGGCCTGAGCTACAGCCACAGCGACAGCCGCAGTTCCAGCGTCAGCACGCAGCCGACCGCCAACGGCAGCTACGTGCTGGTGCCGACCCTCGGCGACAGCCAGGGTCGTTCGCGCGCGGCGCAGGCCACCTTGACCCAGAGCCTGTTCGACTGGGGCAACATCTCGCGTCTGCGCAGCGCACGCGCGAACGCGCGCGGTGCCGATTCCAACTACGACGCCGCGGTGCAGGACTTGATCGTGCGCACGGCATCCGCCTATTTCGGCGTGCTCACCGCCGACGACCAGCTCACGTTCGCCAAATCCAACGAGAAGGCGCTGGCCAAGCAGCTCGACCAGGCCGAGCAGCGCTTCAAGGTTGGCTTGTCGGCGATCACGGACGTACAGCAGGCTCGGGCCAACTACGACTCGGCCAGGGCGCAGACGATCCAGGCGCAGAATGGCGTCGACAACGCCCGCGAGACCGTGTCGCAGATCACCGGCAAGGACTTCGGCGACCTGAAGAAATTGCGCGACGACCTGCCGCTGGAAAAGCCCAGCCCTGACAATCTGCAGGCCTGGGTCGACCTGGCGCTCAAGCAAAGCCCGGTCCTGGCAGCCTCGCAATTTTCCGTCACTGCCGCGCAGGACAACGTTTCGGCATCGCGCGCCGGCCACCTGCCCACCCTGTCGGCTTCGCTGGTGCGCACCGATACGCCCTCCTGGGGTTCGCGCAGCAGCAACTTCGGCGGCATCGACATCAGCGCCCCGGGCAACGCCTGGACCGGGGATACCACCATCGGTGTCACCCTGAATGTACCGCTGTTCACCGGCGGACTGGTGCATTCGCAGGTGCGCCAAGCGCTGTTCCAGCGCGATGCGGCGCAGGATCAGCTCGAATCGACCCGGCGCACCATCATTGCCGGCACCCGCAATGCCTATCGCGCGGTGCTCGCCGGCATCAGCGAGGTGGAAGCGAACAAGCAGGCCGTGGCCTCGGCCGAAAAATCGCTGGAAGCCACGGAGGCCGGTTTCGAAGTCGGCACCCAGACCATCGTGAACGTCCTGCTGGCACAGCAGGCGGTGTTCCAGGCGCAGAGCGCCTATTCGCTGGCGCGGCATCAGTTCGTGATCAGCGGCCTGCAGCTCAAGCAGGCGGCGGGCGAAGTGTCGATCAAGGATGTGGAGGCGGTGAACGCGCTCCTGCAGTAAGGATTTCTCAAGCGGCGCCGCTTGTCGGCGGCGCGTCGAGCACTTTTTCGACGATTTCGAGAGTACGCAGCACGCCGCCCTGTTCGCGCTCGAATGCCAGGCGCGCGGCGGAGCCCAGGCGTTTGCGCTTGGGCGCGTCGGTCAGCAACTCGATCACGGTAACGCCGAGTTCTTTCGCATCGGCGACGCGCAGCGCCGCACCAGCGTCGATCAGGTTCGCCGTGATTTCCACGAAATTGAAGGTCTGCGGGCCGACCACCACCGGTACCGACAGGGCGGCCGGTTCCAGCACGTTGTGCCCACCGATCGGCACCAGCGAACCACCGACGAAGGCGACGTCGGCGGCCGCATAGAAGCGCAGCAACTCGCCCAGCGTATCGACGACGAAGCACTGGGTGTCCGACGCCGCCATGCGTTCCTCGCTGCGCGTGCGCGTGGCAAAGCCCGCCTCGCGGCATTCCTGCACGACTGGCTTGAAGCGCTCCGGGTGGCGCGGCACAAGCAGCAGCAGCGCATCCGGGAAACGGTGCAGCACCGCCGCGTGCGCCTCGAGCACGGCCTCTTCCTCACCTTCGTGCGTGCTGGCGGCGATCCAAACCGGACGCCGCGCGCCCCAGGCCGCGCGCATCTGGAGCGCTTGTTCGCCCAGTTCCGCCGGCACGCTCATGTCGTACTTGAGATTGCCGAAAATCCCCAGCCGCTCCGGCTCGGCGCCGAGATCGCGCAGCCGGCCCGCG
>DASTAL010000100.1:0-1535 GCA_035712685.1 Rudaea sp.
AGCGGCACGCTCAATGTCGTTTCGATCTCGCGCCCCAGCGCATTGCCCGGCGCGGCCCAGATGCCGCGCAGGCGCTCGGTTTCGCGCGCGATCGCGTCGCGCTTGCGGCAAAACGCGGCATGGCGGACGGCAGCCACGCTGCCCAGTTCGAACCCCGTGTCGGTCAGGCGAAGATCGGCATTGTCCTCGCGCAGGTGCAGGCGGTACTCCGCGCGTGAAGTGAACATCCGATACGGTTCGGTGGTGCCGTTCGTGATCAGGTCGTCGATCAGCACGCCAATGTAGGCTTCGTCGCGGCGCGGCGTCCACGGCGCCATGTCACGTGCGGCGCGCGCGGCATTGATGCCGGCGACGATGCCCTGTGCGGCGGCTTCTTCGTATCCCGTCGTACCATTGATCTGGCCGGCAAAATACAGGCCGGCGATGGCCTTGGTTTCCAGCGAAGCCCGCAGTCCGCGCGGATCGAAATAATCGTATTCGATGGCGTAGCCGGGGCGGGTGATGTGCGCGTGCTCGAAACCGCGGATGCTGCGCACCAGTTCCACCTGCACGTCGAACGGCAGCGAGGTGGATATGCCGTTTGGGTAGATTTCGGTAGTTTCCAGCCCTTCCGGCTCGATGAAGATCTGGTGCGACGCCTTCTCGGCGAAGCGCACGACCTTGTCCTCGATCGATGGGCAATAGCGCGGACCGACACCCTCGATCTTGCCGGTGTAAAGCGGCGAGCGGTCGAGTGCGCCGCGAATGATCTCGTGGGTGCGCTCGCTCGTGTGCGTGATCCAGCAACTGACCTGGCGCGGATGATCGGCCGCCGAACCCATGAACGAGAATACCGGCATGGGTTCGTCGCCGGGCTGCTCGGCCAGGCCAGTGAAATCGATGCTGCGACCGTCGATGCGCGGCGGCGTTCCGGTTTTCAGCCGGTCCACGCGCAGCGGCAGTTCGCGCAGGCGCGCGGCCAAACCCACGGAAGGCGGATCGCCGGCGCGACCGCCCGCGTAATTCTCCAGGCCGACATGGATCTTGCCGGCGAGGAACGTACCCGCGGTCAGCGCGACGCAGCGCGCGGAAAAGGTGAGGCCCATCTGCGTCACCGCGCCGGTCACGCGATCGCCTTCAAGGGTCAGATCCTCGACCGACTGCTGGAAGATGGAAAGATTGGGCTGGGTTTCCAGCATGCGCCGGATCGCCGCCTTGTACAGGACGCGGTCGGCCTGACAGCGCGTTGCGCGCACGGCCGGACCCTTGGACGCATTCAGCGTGCGCCACTGGATGCCGGCACGATCGGCCGCCACGGCCATCACGCCGCCGAGGGCGTCGATTTCCTTGACCAGATGCCCCTTGCCGATACCGCCGATGGCTGGATTGCAGCTCATCTGGCCCAGGGTTTCGATATTGTGGGTCAACAGCAGGGTGCGCGCACCCAAGCGTGCTGAGGCGAGCGCGGCTTCGGTGCCGGCGTGGCCGCCGCCGATGACGATCACATCGTAGTCGTGTGCTCGGTTGGTCATATTGCTTGTTCGCTGGCGCCGTCG
>DASTAL010000101.1:0-3926 GCA_035712685.1 Rudaea sp.
ATGCCGAGCGCATGCAAGGCCGGCACGACAGTCGCTTCGCCGACATCGAATCCCGATGGAAACTTCGCACCGGCATCGTAGATCACGGCGTGATCGCGCGTGCGCACGACGAAGGCTTCGCCCTGCCCCACGTCCAGCATATAGGCCATGAATTCGCCGTCTGCCAGCGGCGCGGCGGCGGGCCACAGCAGCGGCAGGAACAAGAACAGTCCGAGCATGCGTGCGGGAACGCCGCGGGGCATCAGCAACCACAACGCACCCGACATCGCGAGCGCGAGTGCCCACACCGACGGTTCCGGGAAATACCACAGCGCGCCAGGCCATGCGGCCATCTTATCCAGCAGCCACCACAGCGATTGCATGGCCCAGCCGGCGATTTGCAGCAGCGGTACGCCGAGTGCGGGCATGACCAGAATCAGAAGCGAAGCGACGACGGTCAGCGGCAGCACGAGAAAACAAATCCACGGCACGGCGACGAGATTGGCGACAGGTCCGACCAGCGAACTCTGGCCGAAGAACCAGATGCCGAGCGGCAGCAGGCCCAGGCTCGCCACGCCCTGCGCGGTCACGAGTTCGCGCCACCAGCGTCGGCGCTCACCCGCTCCGCCCAGACAGAACATCAGCCACGCCACGCCGACGAAAGAAAGCCAGAATCCGGCGCTGAGCACGCAGGCCGGATTCCACGCCAGCAGCGCGATCACGGCCAGCACCAATCCATGCACCGGCGCACGCGCACGGCGCGCAAGATTCGCCACGAGCAGGGCTGCGATCATCACCAGCGCACGCCGTGTCGGCAGGCCGAATCCGGCAATCAGCGCGTAGGCAACAGCGAGGATCAAGCTCGCCACGGCCTCGATCAATGGCGCTGGCCAGCGCAGGGTCAGGCGCGGCGCGAGTTTCCAGAGCAGCCTCACCAAGGCGATGCCGAAACTCGCGAACAGCGCGATGTGCAATCCGGAAATCGCGATCAGGTGTGGAATGCCGGTCGCACGCGCAATTGCCCATTCGCGTTCGTTCATCGCATGTTGATCGCCGAACGCCAGAGCGCGCAGCAAATGCGCGCTTGCCGTGTCGCCGAGCGTCGCGTCGATGGCCGCGCCGATGCGCGCGCGCAGGCGGTCGACGCAGAGCAGCGCCGCCCCGGCTTCGCGGTTGTCGGCGGATTCGCGCACATAGCCGGTGGCGACAATACCGGCTTCCAGCGCGTAGCGTTCGAAATCGAAACCGCCCGGATTCACGCCGCCACGCGGGCGCTTGAGGCGCAGGTGCAAGCGCCAGTCCGAACACGGCTCGATATCCGGCACGGGACTGGATCCGGTGCCATACCAGGCAAGGCGCAGGCGTCCGGAGAATGCGATCGGTTTGCCGTCGTGCGTGACCGAATCCGCGTCGAACTCGAAGCGCGTGGCATCGTCCTGGGCGCGCGGCAGGCCGTGCACCCAACCCGTTACGACAACGTCCTCACCTTCGAACGCATGCGGCAGGCGCTGCGCAAGCGACATGTCCGCACGCCACATCGTCCATGCGGCGGCGAGCAGGAAAAACCCGATCCAGCGTGCGCGGCGCGAGAGGAAGACCAGCGTAATTGCAAGCAGTGCTAGCAACGCATCCGCCCAACCTGGCGGCAGCGCGTGCAATGTCTGCACGGCGAGAGCACCGGCGAGCAACGCCAACGCCGTGGCCGGGCGAAAGAAATCCGCCAATGAAATCTGGATGCGCAAGACGGTCTGTCCCCCAGCCGTTCATGCCGAGCGTAGCCTGCCGCAAGGACGAAGTCGAAGGGCGACGCACCCGAAGGCCCATCGGCTCAGCCGGATGCCGTCTCGCGCAACACGCCTTCGTGCAGTTCGAGCAAGCCATCCATTCGCCGCGCCAACGCGTTGTCGTGCGTGACCAGGACGAGGCTGGTGCCGATCTCGCGGTTGAGTTCCAGCATGAGGTCGTAGACCTGGGCGGCGTTCTTCTCGTCGAGATTGCCGGTTGGTTCGTCGGCGAGTACACAGGCCGGACGCGTGACCAGCGCGCGCGCCACGGCGCAGCGCTGGCGCTCACCGCCGGAAAGCTCGCCCGGCTTGTGCGCGAGGCGCTTGCCGAGACCGACGCGCTTGAGCAGGTCTTCCGCTTCGCGGCTAGCTTCGGCAATCGCCACGCCGCGGATCAGCAGCGGCATGCAGACGTTTTCCAGCGCAGTGAACTCGGGCAGCAGGTGATGGAATTGGTAAACGAACCCCAGCGCCGTATTGCGCAGGTCGCCGCGCTCGCGATCGGACAGCGCCGACATCGTGCGGCCCGTCACCTCGACTTCGCCGCGACTGGGCGTGTCCAGCCCGCCGAGTATGTGCAACAACGTGCTCTTGCCAGAACCGGACGCGCCGACGATGGCCAGCGTCTTGCCGCGTTCGAGCGTGAAGCTCGCGCCGCGCAACACTTCGGTGTTGAGATCACCCTCGCTGTAGGTCTTGGCGATGTCGGTCGCCTTGAGAACGATTGTGTTCATGGCGCCTTCCCCGGTGCGAACCACACCATCGACATGTCATCGAGGTAGTGCCCGTCGGCAAGTTTGATCCGTCGCGCAGACGTGCATTCTTCGTTGAATCCGCATTTTTTGTACAACTCGATCGCCGCCGTGTTCGTCGCCCGCACGCGCAGCTCGATGCGTTCGACGCCATTGCGCGGCGACGCGTCGAGCAGGGCCTGCAACAGCCGGCTGCCGATGCCCTGCCCGGCGTTGCCCTCATGCACCACCATGTTGAGAAAGCGCACATGCGCCAGCGCCCGCAGTGGTGCGGCCGGCGGCAGACAGGCGTGACCGACGATTTTTCCGTCGCGCTCGGCAACGAGATAGGTGCCACTGCCATCGAGCAGCCGCAGCAGGCGTCCGAAATTTTCCTCGGCGAGTTCATCCGGCGCGGACACCAGTCGCCCAGGCGTGCGCGCGATCTCGCGCTCGGCCGCACATAGAACCGCGGCATCGGATTCGATGGCGTTGCGCAACGTAATTTCACTCATAGCGCAAAGCCGCCGCCGGCTGCGTGCGCGCGGCACGCCAGGCCGGATAAATGGTCGCGAACAGGCAGAACACGAAGGCCACGGCCGCGATCCAGCCGACGTCGCTCCAGTGCATGTCCGAGGGCACTTCGCTGATGTAGTAGACGTCCGGCGAGAGGAATTCGACGTGGAACACGTGCTCGATCCACTTCACCAGCGCCGGCAGATTCGTCGCCAACAACACCCCGCCGAGCACGCCGAGTGCGATGCCGACGCTGCCGACGATCGTGCCCTGCACCATGAACACGCCCATCACGCTGCGTGGCGAAATGCCGAGCGTGCGCAGGATCGCGATGTCGGCCTGCTTGTCCTGCACCAGCATGACCAGTGTGGAAACGAGATTGAACGCGGCCACCGCGACGATCAGCGACAGGATGATGAACATCACCTTCTTTTCCATCGACACCGCGCTGAAGAAGTTGGCATGGCCCTCGCGCCAGTCCTGCACGCGGTAGAACTGGCCCAACTTCTGCGCCAGCGCGTCGCCGATTTCCCAGGCGCGGAACTTGTCGTCGAGCTTGAGGCGTATTCCGGTCGGCCCGTCGAGCTGGAACAGGTGCTCGGCGTCGGTCATGCTCATCACCGCCATGCCGTCGTCGTATTCCTGGAAGCCGACCGAGAAAATGCCGACGACGCTGCAGCGCTTGAACCTCGGCAGCGCGCCGATCGGCGTCACGTTCACGTCCGGCGTGTACACGGTCACCTTGTCGCCGACGGTCACGCCAAGCTGCATCGCAAGTTCGTCGCCGAGCACGATGCCGTAGCCGCCCGGCGTCAGCGCGTCGAGCTTGCCCTTCGTCATCTTGCGGCCGATGTCGGAAACCTTGTCCTCCTCGTCCGGCAGCACGCCACGGATCACGCCGCCGGTCACGCGCCGG
>DASTAL010000102.1:0-9111 GCA_035712685.1 Rudaea sp.
CCACCGATTGCACCAGCTGATGGTTGCCGCGGCCGATGTGACCCAGCAGGCATTTCCGGAACAACCCAAGGCCGACATGCTGGTGGCCGGGCAGGTCAACCTGATGGGCGCGCAGGGCGTGGCCGATGTCGACCGGCTGCGCGAACTGTTCGAGGCCTTCCAGCGCAAGCGCGACCTGCTCAACCTGCTCGAAGGTTGCGCGCGTGCCGAGGGTGTGCGCCTGTTCATCGGCGAGGAATCCGGATTCGCCGCGCTCGACGGACTCAGCCTGGTCACCGCGCCGTACGGCATCGAGGGTCGCGTGCTCGGCGTGCTTGGCGTCATCGGGCCGACGCGCATGGCCTACCAGCGCGTGATTCCGGTGGTGCAGACGACCGCGCAATTGCTGTCTGGCGCCTTGAATCAGGCCAGGGCAGCCCAATAACCGGGCGGGGAAAACTCGAATCGTCCCGGTTTGCCGCGCGTGTGGCGGCCGTACAGCGCATGTGGAGATTGCCATGATGGAAAACACCGATCCTTTCCGAACCGACGACGCGGGGAATCCCTCGGCGGATGCGGCGCAGGCCGACACCGACGAACTCGGCCGGAAGCTGGCGGACTACGAAAACAAGCTCGGCGATATGCGTGACCTGCTGTTGCGCGAGCGCGCCGAGATCGAGAACCAGCGCAAGCGCCTGCAGCGCGACCTGGAACAGGCACGCCGGTTCGCCAACGAGCGCCTCCTGGGCGACCTGTTGCCGGTATGCGACGGCCTGGAGCGCGGCCTTGCCGTGGAAACCACCGATGTCAAGGCGTTGCGCGAGGGCATGGACCTGACCCTGAAATCCCTGCTCAAGGTCGCCGAGAACAACGGTTTGAAGCAGATCGATCCGCTCGGCCAGGCGTTCAATCCCGAACTGCACCAGGCCGTGAGCATGGTCGAAGCGCCGCAGGCGGCACCGAATACCGTGGTATCCGTCATGCAGAAGGGCTATGTGCTCAACGATCGGTTGTTGCGACCGGCCCTGGTCATGGTCGCCAAGCCGTCCGGCGCTTGAATTGAACGCGCGACAACCCCATTAGCAAGCCATTCGCGGCGTAGCCGCAATCTATATTTTCGGAGACTGAAACCATGGGCAAGATCATCGGCATCGACTTGGGCACCACCAATTCCTGCGTCGCGGTGATGGAAGGCACGACCGCGCGCGTGATCGAGAATTCCGAAGGCGACCGCACCACGCCGTCAATCGTCGCATTCAAGGACAACGAGGTCCTGGTCGGCGCCACGGCCAAGCGCCAGGCGGTGACCAATCCGAAGAACACGTTCTACGCGGTCAAGCGCCTGATCGGGCGCAAGTTCACCGATGCCGAGGTGCAGAAGGACATCGGCCTGGTGCCGTACAAGATTACCGCGCACGACAACGGCGATGCGTGGCTCGCGACCGCCGACGGCAAGAACCTTTCGCCGCAGGAAATCTCGGCGAAGATCCTGATGAAGATGAAGAAGACGGCCGAGGATTTCCTCGGCGAGCCGGTCACCGAGGCCGTCATCACCGTGCCCGCCTACTTCAATGACTCGCAGCGCCAGGCGACCAAGGACGCCGGCCGCATCGCGGGCCTCGAGGTCAAGCGCATCATCAACGAGCCGACCGCGGCGGCGCTCGCCTACGGCATCGACAAGAAGGGCGGCGACCGCAAGATCGCGGTCTACGATCTGGGCGGCGGCACGTTCGACATCTCCATCATCGAGATCGCCGAAGTCGACGGCGAAAAGCAGTTCGAGGTTCTCGCGACGAACGGCGACACGTTCCTCGGCGGCGAAGACTTCGACAAGCGCCTGATCGACTATCTCGTCGACGAATTCCGCAAGGAATCCGGCGTCGACCTGAAGAACGATTCGCTCGCGCTGCAGCGCCTCAAGGATGGCGCCGAGCGTGCCAAGATCGAGTTGTCCAGCGCGCAGCAGACCGAGGTCAACCTGCCATACATCACGGCGGATGCCTCCGGTCCGAAGCATTTGAACATCAAGCTTACCCGCGCCAAGCTCGAAGCGCTGGTCGGCGATCTGATCGAAAAGACCATCGCGCCGTGCCGCACCGCGCTCAACGACGCGGGCCTGAAAGTGTCCGACGTCAACGAGGTGATCCTCGTCGGCGGCCAGACGCGCATGCCCAAGGTGCAGGAAGCGGTGAAGGATTTCTTCGGCAGGGAGCCGCGCAAGGACGTCAACCCGGACGAAGCCGTCGCCGTTGGCGCGGCGATCCAGGGCGGCGTGCTCGGCGGCACGGTCAAGGACGTGCTCCTGCTCGACGTCACCCCGCTGTCGCTCGGCATCGAGACGCTCGGCGGCGTGATGACCAAGCTGATCGAGAAGAACACCACGATCCCGACAAAGAACACCCAGGTGTTCTCGACCGCCGAGGACAACCAGGGCGCGGTCACCGTGCATGTGCTGCAGGGCGAACGCGAGCGCGCCAGCGCGAACAAGTCGCTGGCCAAGTTCGACCTCGCTGGCATCGAGCCGGCACCTCGCGGCATGCCGCAGGTCGAAGTCACCTTCGACATCGACGCGAACGGCATCCTGCATGTCTCGGCGAAGGACAAGAAGACCGGCAAGGAGCAGCGCATCGAGATCAAGGCCGGCTCGGGCCTGAACGAGGACGAGATCCAGCGCATGGTGCGCGACGCCGAGGCGAACAAGGAAGACGACCGCAAATTCCACGAACTCGTCGGCGCGCGCAACAAGGCCGACCAGCTCGTTCACGCCACGCGCGCGGCGATCAAGGAGCACGGCGGCAAGGTGCCGGGCCAGATCGGCGCGATCGAGGCGGCGCTGTCCGACCTCGAAAAGGTCATGAAGGGCGATGACCGGGACGCCATCGAAGCCAAGTGCACGGCGCTGGAACAGGCCGCGCAGTCGCTGGCCGCCGCGGCGAGCGCCGGTCATGCCGGCTCCGGTGACGCGAGTGCGCAGCCGGGCGGCAGTTCGGCCCCGAAAGACGATGTGGTTGATGCCGAGTTCACCGAAGTCAAGGGCGATCAAAAGTAAGTAATGCGACAACGACGCGCCGGATCAGTCCGGCGCGTTTTTCTTTGGGACCGGCATGAGCAAGCGCGATTATTACGAGGTCCTCGGCGTCGAACGCAGCGTCACCGAGGTCGAGCTGAAGAAATCCTTTCGCCGCCTGGCGATGAAATACCACCCGGACCGCTGTCCGGACGATCCGCACGCGCAGGAAAAATTCAAGGAAGCCAAGGAAGCCTACGAGGTGCTCGGCGATCCGGACAAGCGTGCGCTCTACGACCGCCACGGCCACGCCGCCTTCGAGCAGGGCATGGGTGGGCGCGGCGGCGCCGGCTTTGCCGACATGGGCGATATTTTCGGCGACATCTTCGGCGACATCTTCGGCGGCGGGCGCGCACGTCAGCAGCGACGCGGCGCGGATTTGCGCTACATCCTCGAACTTGACCTCGAAGAAGCCGTGTTCGGCGTCGAGAAGGAAATCCGCGTGCCGACGCTGGCGGCGTGCGAAAAATGCGATGGCTCGGGTTCGGCCGACGGCAAGCTCGCGACCTGCGCTACCTGCCAGGGCCACGGCCGGGTGCGCATGCAGAACGGGATTTTCTCGATCCAGCAGGCGTGTCCGCACTGCGGTGGCAGCGGCAGGAAGATCGCCAATCCCTGCAAGACCTGCCATGGCGAAGGCCGCGTCGAGCGCGAGAAGAAACTGGCCGTGAAGATTCCGGCGGGCGTGGACAGCGGCGACCGCATCCGCCTGTCCGGCGAAGGCGAAGCGGGACCGGCGGGTTCGCCGGCGGGCGACCTGTACGTGGAAGTGAACGTGCGCGAGCATGCGATTTTCCAGCGCGAACGCGACGACCTCTTCTGCGAGGTACCGATCCGTTTCTCCCAGGCCGCGCTCGGCGCGGAACTCGCGGTGCCGACGCTTGGCGGCGAAGGGTCGATCAAGATTCCCGCGGAAACGCAGACCGGCGCGCTGTTCCGCCTGCGTGGCAAGGGCGTGCGCAACGTGCGCAGCGGACACGTCGGCGACCTCATCTGCCGCGTCGTGGTGGAAACGCCGGTGAAGCTGACCAAGCACCAGAAGGAACTGCTTCAGCAGTTCGAGGCCAGCTTTGGCGACGACGCCGGCAAACACACGCCGCGCGCGAATTCGTGGTTCGACGGCGTCAAGCGCTTTGTGGAAAAGGTTACTTCCTGAAGTGCCGCGTTGCGGCTAGGATGGCCGCATGAGCGATCTCGTCGACATCGTCGTTTACGGTTCCTCCGGCCGCATGGGCCAGGCGGTGGTCAGGTCGATCCTGGAATCCGACAAGGCGCGCTTGTCCTGCGCGCTGGTGCGTCCGGGATCGGGACTGGCGGACGAGCCGCTCGATCGCGTCTTCGGCACGCTGCCGCGCGTGGTGGATTTCTCCACGGCGCTGGATCCGGACGCCCCCTGCGACGTGCTCGTCGATTTCAGCGGTCCGCACGCGTTCGATGCGGCCCTTGCGCTGGCGGTTCAGCGCCGCGCCGCTTTCGTCAGCGGCACGACCGGATTGCGCGACGATCAGCGCCATGCGCTCGAGCGTGCGGCGCAGACGATTCCCGTGCTTTGGGCGGCGAATTTCAGCCTCGGCGTGGCCATGCTGCTGCGCATGGCCAAGCGCATCGGCGCGGCACTGCCGGACTGGGACTGCGAGATCGTGGAAATGCACCATGCGCGCAAGCAGGATGCGCCTTCCGGCACTGCGCTCGCGTTGGGCCAGGCGGTGGCGGAAAGCCGCGGCTCGACCCTGCCGGAACGTGCGGTGTTCGCACGCATCGACAAGACCGGACCGCGCCAGCCCGGCGAAATCGGTTTCGCGGTGTTGCGCGGCGGCGACGTGGCCGGCGAACACACGGTGCTGTTCAGCACCGCGGGTGAACGCCTGGAAATCACGCACCGCGCGGCCAGCCGCGACATCTTCGCGCGCGGCGCGCTCGCGGCGGCCTTGTGGATCGCGCACCGCGAGGCCCGGGTTTATTCGATCGACGAAGTTCTTTCGCCGGGAGGCGTCTAGCTACCGACAGGGTTCGACGTTCGCGAGGTTCTTCCGGGATTTTCTATTTGCTCTTGAGCTGCGCGACCAACGCTTTCAGCGTCGCTTGGGTTTCCGCGCCGAACCAGCCGTCAGCGAATTCTTCCACCGACAGGCGCGTGGGATCGGCGAACAGCCCGATCAGGTCCGAGCGGGCGAGCAGGCGGGTGGTGGACATGGCCTGCGGTGGCAATTTGAGCAGGTCGTTCAGCCACGCCAGCGCGCGCGGCAGCACCTCGTCCACGCCGGTCAATTCGTCGACGAGTCCGATCGCCAGAGCCTGCTCGGGTTCGAGCATCCGCCCCGCGACCATCATGCGTTCGGCAGGGTAGGTTCCGACGAGGCGGCGCAGCGCACACTGGATGACTTCCGGAATCGACAGTCCGACCTGCACTTCGTTCAGACCGATGCGGAAGGGTTTTGCGGGGTCCACGCTGCGCGCCATTACGCGATAGTCGCAGAAGATCGACAGCACCGCGCCGCCAGCCGGACTGTGGCCGCCGATCGCGGCGACGACCGGAATCGGCGAACTCGCCAACGCCGCGCACAGGCCAAAGAAATCCTGCCAGAACGCCACGAGGGCGGCGCGGTCGAGTTGCAGCAGTTCGGGAACGTCCAGGCCCGCGGAAAACATGCCGGGCCGGCCGGATAGCACGATGCCACGTGCGCCATCGGCATCGGCGTCTTCGACAGCCTTGCGCAGGCGGCGCACCAGTTCGGGATTGAGCGCGTTGACCGGCGGTCGGCTCAGACGCAGTTCGAGGATGGCGTCGTGACGGATGGATTCGAGCATGGCAGTTGGCCGCGGGTGCGATGCGGCTATCATAAGCGAAACATCGGCGAGGCAAACATGCGTTTGAAATTGTGTGGGTTGATCCTGTTCGGCGCCGCGATGCATGCGGCGGCGGCGGGGCATCTGGTTGTTGAAAATGCCTGGATTCGCGCCGCGCCGCCGGGTGCAGCAATGTTGGCGGGCTACGCGACGCTGAAAAATGACGGCGATGCGGCCGTCGTGTTAACTGGCGCGAGCAGCCCGGATTTCGGCGACATTTCGTTGCATGAAAGCTTCAACGAAAATGGCGTCGCACGCATGCGTCCGCTCGGCGATGTTTCCATCGCACCTGGCGCGAGCGTCGCGTTCGCGCCGGGCGGCAAGCATTTCATGCTGATGGATGCGAAGCGCGCATTGAAAGCGGGTGATGCTGCGAAAATTCACATTTCCACAAAGTCCGGCTCCGGCGCGGACGCAGATTTCGCGGTGCGCGACGCGGCGCCTTAGGGATCAGGGCGCGGCGCAAGCCCTGCGCACGGAAACCGGCAACGCGACCGGCTTGCCGGTTTGTGGATCGACCCAGACCAGCACCACATGGCCGTCGCTGTAGAGGATGGCGGGTTCACCGGTCCCGACGATGCGGTGGCCGATGCTCAACGAGGTGTTGCCAACGCGCTCGCAGAACAGTTCGACCGCGACTTCGCCTGGCCACGCCAACTGCGCGCGGTAGTTGACGTGCACGGCGGCAACGACAGGCATGCAGTGTTCGCCCATCCATTCGCCGTCCAGGCGCGCAAACCATTGCAGGCGCGTTTCCTCGAGATACGTCAGGAACGTGGAATTGTTGACGTGATCGAACGCGTCCAGGTCGCGCCAGCGCAGCGTGTGGACCCTGCGGATCAACGCGGGCGCGCTCACGCGGCCGCCTTGCGTCTGCCGTTGCCGAGCACGCGGGCGAGGAATCGACCTGTGTGCGAGGTCTTGTCGGCGGCGATTTGTTCGGGAGTGCCGGTGGCGATGATGCTGCCGCCGCGTCCGCCACCCTCGGGACCGAGGTCGACGATCCAGTCCGCGGTCTTGATGACGTCGAGGTTGTGCTCGATCACGACCACGGTGTTGCCGTCGTCGCGCAGGCGGTGCAGCACGCGCAGCAATTGCTCGATGTCGTGGAAGTGCAGGCCCGTGGTCGGTTCGTCGAGGATGTACAGCGTGCGTCCGGTGTCGCGCTTGGACAGCTCGCGCGACAATTTCACGCGCTGCGCCTCGCCGCCGGACAACGTCGTCGCGCTCTGGCCGAGCTTGATGTAGCTCAGGCCCACGTCCATCAGCGTCTCGAGTTTGCGCGCCAGCGCCGGGATGTTCTCGAACAATTTCAGCGCGTCCTCGACGGTCATTTCCAGCACGTCGGAAATCGTGTGGCCCTTGTAGAGGATTTCCAGCGTCTCGCGGTTGTAGCGCTTGCCGTGGCAGACGTCGCAGGGCACGTAGACGTCGGGCAGGAAGTGCATCTCGACCTTGATCAGGCCGTCGCCCTCGCAGGCTTCGCAGCGCCCGCCCTTGACGTTGAAGCTGAAGCGGCCCGGCTGGTAGCCGCGCGCGCGCGCCTCGGGCACCTGCGCGTAGAGCTCGCGCAACGGCGTGAACAGTCCCGTATAGGTGGCCGGATTGCTGCGCGGTGTCCGCCCGATCGGCGACTGGTCGATGTCGACGACCTTGTCGAAATGCTCCAGTCCCTCGATCTTGCGGAACGGCGCGGGTTTTTCGTTGGCGCCGTTGAGTTCCGCCGCCGTGTGTCGGAACAGGGTGTCGTTGATCAGCGTGGACTTGCCCGAGCCCGACACGCCGGTCACGCACACGAACAGGCCGGCGGGAATTTCCAGGTCCACGTCTTTCAGGTTGTTGCCCGACGCGCCGAACACACGCAGCATCAGCTGCGGATCCGGTGCACGGCGCTTGCGCGGCACCGGGATCGAGCGCCGCCCAGAGAGGAAATCGCCGGTCTGCGAACGTTTCGCCGCGAGCACGTCCTTGAGCTTGCCCTGCGCGACGACTTCGCCGCCGTGCACGCCGGCGCCGGGGCCGATGTCGACGATATGGTCGGCGGCGCGGATCGCGTCCTCGTCGTGTTCGACCACGATCACGGTGTTGCCCAGGTCGCGCAGGCGGGTGAGCGTGCCGAGCAGGCGCTCGTTGTCGCGCTGGTGCAGGCCGATGGATGGTTCGTCGAGCACGTACATCACGCCGACCAGGCCCGCGCCGATTTGCGAAGCAAGGCGGATGCGCTGCGCCTCGCCGCCGGACAGCGAGTCAGCCTGGCGGTCGAGGGTGAGGTAGTCGAGGCCGACATCGACGAGGAAACGCAGGCGCTCGCGGATTTCCTTGACGATCTTGGCCGCGATCTCGCCGCGCCAGCCGGGCAGGACGAGGGCGTGGAAGAATTCCAGTGCCTGGTCGATCGGCAGGCCGGTCAGCGCGGGCAGGTTGCTCTCGCCGACGAAGACGTTGCGCGCACTGCGGTTCAGGCGTTCGCCGTGGCAATCGGGGCAGGGACGCTCGCTGATGAACTTGGACAATTCCTCGCGCACCGCCGGCGATTCCGTCTCGCGGTAGCGGCGCTCGAGATTCGGCACGATGCCCTCGAAACGGTGCTTGCGGGTGACGTTGCCGCCCGATTCCGTCAGATAGCGAAAGGCGATCTGCTCGTCTCCGGAGCCGAACAGCACGGCGTGGCGGATGCCCTCGGGCAATTGTTCCCACGGCGTATCGATGTCGAACTTGTAATGCCGCGCCAGCGAAAGGATCATCTGGAAGTAGTACATGTTGCGGCGATCCCAGCCGCGCACCGCGCCGGCGGCGAGACTGAGGTTCGGATGCACGACAACGCGCGCCGCATCGAAAACCTGGGTCACGCCCAGTCCGTCGCAGGTGCCGCAGGCACCCATTGGTGAATTGAACGAGAACAGGCGCGGCTCGAGTTCGGGCAGCGAGTAATCGCAAACCGGGCAGGAATAGCGCGACGAAAACAGCGTCGGTTTCCGAATCTCATCAGACTCGCTCGCATCGTCCATGTCGGCGACGATCGCGATGCCGTCGCCGAGGCGCAGCGCGGTCTCGAACGATTCGGCGAGGCGCTGTTTCAGATCCGGCGCGGGACGGAAGCGGTCGATCACGGCTTCGATGGTGTGCTTGACGCGCAGCGCCAGTGCCGGCACCGCGTCGAGCTCGTGCAAAACGCCGTCCACGCGCGCGCGCACGAAGCCCTGCGCCCGCAATTGCTC
>DASTAL010000103.1:0-7003 GCA_035712685.1 Rudaea sp.
CTGGGACCGACTGCTGCTCGATTGCCGTCTCGCGACGATGACGGACAACGGCACCGCCTATGGCGCGGTCGACAAGGCCGCGCTCGCCTGGAAGGACGGCGTCATCGCGTTCGCGGGTCCGCAATCCGGATTGCCCGGAAAGCCGAAGGACCTCGCCGCACAGGTCGAATCGGCGGGCAATGCCTGGATCACGCCCGGGTTGATCGACTGCCACACGCATCTGGTCTTCGCCGGCAACCGCGCCGAGGAATTCGAGTTGCGTTTGCAAGGCGCGGGTTACGAGGAAATCGCGCGTGCCGGCGGCGGCATCGTCTCGACGGTGACGAAGACGCGCGCGGCCCGCGAAGACGACTTGTTCGCGCAGTCGCTGCCGCGTGCGCGCGCGTTGCGCGCCGACGGCGTGACCACGCTGGAGATCAAATCCGGCTATGGATTGAACCTCGAGACCGAAGCGAAAATGTTGCGTGTCGCGCGTCGCATCGGCAAGGAACTGGGCATAGCCGTGCGCACGACGTTCCTTGGCGCGCATGCCGTACCGCCGGAATTCGCCGGCCGCCAGGCCGATTACGTGGACGAGGTCTGCGTGCGCATGCTGCCCGCGATCGCGCGCGACGGACTGGCGGATGCCGTCGACGCGTTCTGCGAAGGCATCGCGTTCGCGCCGTCGGAAGTGCGCCGCGTTTTCGAGGAAGCGCGCGCGCTCGGCCTGCGCGTAAAGTTGCACGCCGATCAATTGTCCGATCTCGGCGGCGCGGCGCTGGCGGCGGAGTTCGGCGCGCTCTCCGCCGATCACCTGGAATACACCAACGAAGCCGGCGTGCGCGCGATGGCCGCGTCCGGTACGGTCGCGGTGATGCTGCCGGCTGCGTTTTATGCCTTGCGCGAGACGCAAATACCGCCAATCGCTTCATTCCGCGAACACGGCGTGCCGCTGGCGGTGGCGAGTGACGTCAATCCCGGCACCTCGCCGATCCTGTCCCTGCGCCACGCCATGAACATGGCCTGCACCCTGTTCCGCCTTACGCCGGAAGAAGCGCTGCGCGGTGCCACTGTCAACGCCGCGCGCACTCTGGCGCTATCCGACCGCGGCACGCTGGAAACCGGCAAACGCGCCGACTTCGTCGTCTGGAACGTCGATTATCCCGCCGAGCTGAGTTATTGGATCGGCGGCAGTCTCGCCCGGCGCGTGATCGCGGGCGGTGTGGACGTCTGAAAAACAAAGCCCCGCGCGCGGCGGGGCCTCGTGGAACCTGAAACCAGACTCAGGCCGATTTCTTCGGCGCGGCCTTCTTCACGGCGGGGGCGGCCTTCTTCATGGCGGCCTTGGCCGGCGCGGCCTTCTTCACGGCACTACCCGCCTTCGCCGCCGGCTTGCGCGGACGCGCATTGCCGAAACTGCGGATCGCGATCTTGCCCTTGCGTGTCTTGCGGTCGCCTCTGCCCATCGGAATCGTGCTCCAGTATTTTGTGGTGTGAATCGGGTGCGTAGCTTACCAGCACCCGGCGCGCAAGCAAGGAAAATCAGTGCCCGCGATCGCCGCCGCAATCAGCGGTGGCGCAATCGGTTTGTTCGATCTGCACCGTCACGTGCGCGATGCCGAAACGCTCGCGCAGCACGCGCTGGACCGCGGTCAATGCCGTGTGCGCATCGGCCTGCGCCGGCACTTGCGCGTGCAAGGTGGCGACGCGTCGACCGCCGGCGAGTTGCCAGACGTGGACATGATGCACGCCGCCGATGCCGGTTTCGCGCTCGATCGTTCGGGCCACATCGGCGGCCTGCATGCCGTCCGGCGTGCCTTCGAGCAGGATGTGCGCGCTACGGCGCAGCAGGTTCCATGCGCTGACGAGAATCAGCAAGGCCACCACGACCGACAGTGCCGGATCGGCCGCGAGCCAGCCGAAATACCGGATCAGCAGCGCGGCAGACACGGCCGCAAGCGATCCGAGCAGATCGCCCAGCACGTGCAGGCGGGCGCCGGCGGCGTTGAGGTCGTCGTGCGCGTGCGTGCCGATCACCCGCAATACGAGTGCGTTCACGGCCAGTCCCGCCGCTGCGACGACGAGCATCAGGCCGGAGCGAATCGGTAGCGGATGAGCAAGTCTCAATGCCGCCTCGTACACGATCCATGCAGCGAGGACGAATTGCGTCAGGGCATTCGTGTAGCCGGCCAACACTTCCATGCGCGCGTAACCAAAGCTGCGCCGCGCGTCAGCCGGACGGCGCGCCATTAAAGCCCCGCCCCAGGCCAGCAGCAGCGCCAGCGCGTCGACCAGCATGTGCCCGGCATCCGCGAGCAGGGCCAGCGAGCCGGAAAGCCAGCCGCCGACCGCCTCGGCAAGCAAGGTCAGGAGCGTCAGCACGAACGCGATGAGCAGGCGCCGTTCACCGGCGTTAGCTGTTTCGTGTTCGTGGTGTGCGTGGTGGGAATGCGCGTGGGACATGCGCGCTCGCGACAAGTGATGGCGCGGGAATCCTAGGCGCTCAGGCCGGCGTTACACAATCGCAGGCCTGCGGTTCGCGCGCGATGCGCAGGTTGACGATGTGTGCCAGCGACACGCACGTACCGCCGGCGACGACGAACAACGTATGCCAGGACGTCGCGTTGCCGAGGTCGAAGGCAAATCCGCCGATCCACAACATCAGCAGGCCGGGCACGAGCAGCGCGAACGCACGCGCGGTACGATGGCGCCGATAGCCGATCACGGCCATCGTCACCGCGAGCACGCTGGCGCAGGCAATGAAGGCGCGTTCGAAGCCGTGGCTGGCGAGGAACCCCAGGCCCAGCGCGGGCAGGATGGCCAGCAGAAAGGGCAAGGCGGCGCAATGGACTGCGCACAGCAGCGACGCCATGGCGCCGAGGCGGTCGGCGACATCGGTCAGACCCTCGGGTTCGTGTCCGGCCTTGTTGAGCAGGGTTTGCATGCGTACATTATATCATAACTTACCCGTGCAAGTGCGGGCACGCAAACACCGCGTGTCTTTGCTCAGGCGCCCGCGCAACGCTTGCACACGCCGTGTACCTCGAGCGTCTGCGCGCGCGCACGGAAACCCAGCGCCTTGGCCTGGTCGGAAAGCATGCCGGAGACGCGTTCGTCGCAGATTTCCGTGGCCGATTCGCACTCGTCGCAGATCAGGAACGGCACCTGGTGCACGACGCTGGGATGATGGCAGCCCACGTAGGCGTTGATCGACTGCAGCTTGTGGATGAAACCGTTGTCGATCAGGAAATCCAGCGCACGGTACACGGTCGGCGGCGCCGCATTGCTGCGCTCGTCCTTGAGCCGGTCGAGCAGATCGTAGGCCTTGACCGGCTTTTCCGACGCCGCGATCAGTTCCAGCACCTGCATGCGGATTTCGGTCAGGCGCAGGCCGCGCTGCGCGCAGGCCGCAGACACCTCGCGCACGAACGCCTTCGCGTTGTGCGTGTGATGGTGCGCGGCGTGGGCGGGTTTGGCGGACATGCAAGACACGATGTCGGGGCGAGCGGCGCCTTGTTCAATGCGGGCGCGAGCCGATCATAGCACCGGCACCGGCGAGCTTTGCGCCGCAATGCCGGCAGTGCGCGTCGCCGGCATCCACCGGTTTGCGGCAGCTGGGGCACGCGGGTTTCGCCTTCTGCACCGGCAACAGCAGCGAGATGATCCACCCGATCGGGCCGAGCGCCGCGCCGAGCACGGCATCGCGAACGACGGCGTTCTTGAACTTGCCGATCAGCGCGCCGACCGCGGCGCAGGCGACGGTGATGACGATGGCCCAGATCCACAGCGTGGGATCGGCCAGGGTTTGCGTGCATTGATCGAGCAGGCGCTGCGCGGCGTCCGGATCGGTGGGATCCAGGTTCGCGAGCGCGGAAAAATCGCAAGCCATCGATCAAGCCCCGGCTTTCGCCAACGCATCCTCGATGCGCTTGAGCGCGCGTTCGCGTCCGGCCAGGAACACGGTGTGGTCGATGGACGGCGACACCTGCGTTCCGGTCATGGCCACGCGCAGCGGTTGCGCGACCTTGCCCATGCCCTCGCCGATCGCGGCAGCAGCGGCCTCGATCGCCTTGTGCACGCTTTCCACGTTCCATTCCGGCACGATCGCGAGCTGTTCGTGCGCCGCGGTGAGCGCAGCCGCGGCTTTCGGCGTCTTCAGGTGCTTGGCCACGGCCGCATCGTCCCACTGCGTGATCGGGCCGTACCAGATGCTGGCCTTGTCGGCCATTTCCTTGAGCGTCCGCGCGCGGTCGCGCAACGCCACGACCACGTCGGTCGCACGCGGGCCATGCGCCGGATCGTAGCCCTGCTGGCGCAACTGCCATTCCAGTTCCGGCGCCAGCGCTTCCGGATCGCCGGTCTTGAGGTAGTGCTGGTTGAGCCAGGAAAGTTTCTCCACGTCGAAGCGCGATGCTGCCTTGTTGACGTCGGCGACGTCGAACAGGTCGATCATTTCCTGGATCGAGAAGATTTCCTGATCGCCGTGCGACCAGCCCAGGCGCACCAGGTAATTGAGCACGGCATGCGGCAGGAAGCCATCGTCGCGGTATTGCATGACGCTCACGGCACCGTGGCGCTTGGACAGCTTCTGCCCGTCCGGCCCGAGGATCATCGGCAGGTGCGCGAATTCGGGGATGTCGGCTTCCAGCGCGTTGTAGATGTTGATCTGGCGCGGCGTGTTGTTGACGTGGTCGTCGCCGCGGATCACCTCGTTCACGCGCATGTCGATGTCGTCGACGACGACGGCGAAGTTGTAGGTCGGAAATCCGTCCGAACGCACCATGACAAGGTCGTCGAGTTCGTCGTTGCTCCACTCGATGCGGCCCTTGACCTTGTCGTTGAACACGACGGAGCCCGTCGCCGGATTGCGGAAGCGGATCACCCGGTTCGGATCGTCGCGCAGCGGCGCATTCTGTTCACGATAGGCGCCGGCGTAGCGCGGCTTGAGGTTCTGCTCCATCTGCCGCGCGCGCATCGCGTCGAGCTCATCCTTCGTTTCGTAGGCGTAGTAGGCCTTGCCCGCGCGCACGAGATCCTCGGCGACCTGGCGGTAACGGTCCATGCGCAGGGTCTGGTAGAACGGACCCTCGTCGTAGTCCAGCCCGAGCCAGTTCATGCCGTCGAGAATGGCCTTGACGGCCTCGTCGGTGGAACGCTCGCGGTCGGTGTCTTCGACGCGCAGGATGAACTGGCCGCCGCGATGGCGCGCCTCCAGCCAGCAATACAACGCGGTGCGTGCGCCGCCGATGTGCAGGTAGCCGGTGGGACTGGGAGCAAAACGCGTGCGTACGGTCATTGTAAAAATCGCGCGTAAACGGCCTGCAAGGTTAGCAGATGCGCGATAATTCCGGATCAATTCCAGTCTGTCATCCCATGAAACGAATCGCACTCCTGCTTGCCTGCGCGCTTGCCCTCGCCGCTTGTACATCGCTCGCAACGCGCCCAACCGATGGCACGCGCGCGCAAATCGGCGTGCTCGAAACCACCGACCTGCACTCCAACGCGATGAGCTACGACTATTACAAGCTCGCGCCGGATGCGAGCCTCGGACTGGAGCGCGCGGCTACGCTGATCCACGCGGCACGCAAGGAATTCGCGAACACCCTGCTGTTCGATGCCGGCGACACCATCCAGGGCACAGCGCTCGCCGATTACCAGGCGCTGGTGCACAAGCCGTCCTGCGAACAGGAATTGGCGATCTACAAGGCGATGGACACGCTGCACTACGATGCCGGCACAATCGGCAACCACGAATTCAATTACGGCCTGCCGTTCCTCAGCCAGGTGACCGGCACGCCGTACAACGCAAGCAACGTTCCCGTCGAACATTGCAAGGGTCCGGATTTTCCGCTCGTGCTGGCCAACGTTTTCAGCGCGCAAACCGGCAAACCGCTGTACTCGCCGTGGCGCATCCTCACGCGCACGATCCGCGTGCACGCGCCGGACGGCAGTGAGCACGAGGCGACGATCCGGGTTGGCGTGGTCGGGTTCACGCCGCCGCCGATCCTGAATTGGGACAAGCGCAACCTCGAGGGCAAGGTCACGGTGATGGGCGTGGTCGAGGCGGCCAGGAAATACGTGCCGGAAATACGCAAGGCCGGCGCGGACATCGTCGTAGCCATCGTCCATGGCGGCATCAACACCGCGCCGTACACGCCGGAAATGGAAAACGCGGACTGGTACCTGGCCCAGGTGCCGGGCATCGACGTCATGCTCACCGGCCACTCGCACCAGATCTTCCCCGATCCCGGCAATGCAAAATCGCATTACGCGCACATGCCCGACGTGGACAACGAACGCGGCTTCGTCAACGGCGTGCCGACTGTGATGGGCGATTATTTCGGCAAGGCCATCGGCGTGATCGACCTGCACCTCGTCCACACCAACGGGCGTTGGCAGGTGGATCGCGGCGCGACGCACTCGGAAGTGCGCCTGGTCGAGCCGCGCGGCAAGTCCGCCGTCGAACCCGACGAGGGCATCGCGCAGGTCGTCGCGCCGGAACACGCGGCCACCATCGCCTACGTCAAGACACCGATCGGACGCAGCGACTTCGCGATGACCACGTACTTCGTCGCCGCGGGCGATACCTCGGCGCTGACGCTGGTCAACACCGCGCAGCGCGACTATGTGGAAAAGTACATTCGAGCGAACCTGCCGCAATACCGCGAAGTGCCGGTGCTGTCCGCCGCCGCGCCGTTCAAGGCCGGTTTCGGCGGACCGAACGACTACACCGACGTGCCGGCCGGCCCGCTCGCGATCCACAACGCGGCCGACCTCTACCTGTACCCGAACACGCTCACCGCGGTGAAGGTGACCGGCGCCGGCGTGAAGGCGTGGCTGGAGAAATCCGCGCAGTGGTTCAACCGCATCGATCCGGCAAGGAAGGAACCGCAGGAATTGATCAACCGGCGTTATCCGACCTACAACTTCGACGTGCTGCAAGCCGATTCAAGCGGAGGCGGCCTGACCTACGCCATCGACGTGACCCAGCCGGTCGGCGAGCGCATCGTTGATTTGCGCTACG
>DASTAL010000104.1:0-3152 GCA_035712685.1 Rudaea sp.
GGTGAATAGGTGGTGATGCCGGCGCACAGCAGCGGCGCGACGGCGGCGAGATTGCCCTTGTGGCGGATAGCGAGAACAAATCCTTCGTCGACGACGATGTGGGTCGAATAACCGCCGAAAGTGTGGCCGCCTTCCGCGGCAGTGGCAGGGCCGTTGTAGGTGCCGACAAAACCGTTCTCGCAATAATTTTCCAGGCCCTCGTTGCACGCAGAACAATGGCCGCAACTGCCGACAAGGCAGCCGACGCCGACGCTGTCGCCGACCTTGAATTTCTTCACGTCCTTGCCGACGGCAGTGACGGTGCCGACGATCTCGTGCCCCGGCACGCATGGATACAACGTGCCGCCCCATTCACTGCGAGCCGTGTGCAGATCGGAATGGCATACGCCGCAATGCGATATGTCGATGGCGACATCGCGCGGACCGGGCGCGCGGCGCTCGATGGCGTGGAAGGCGAGCGGCGTTGTGGCGGCTTGCGCGGCGTAGGCGGGGGTTTTCATCGAATTCACCTTAGGCGGAGGATGGTGGCGACGCTAAGATAGCACCGTGGCCGAATCCGAACTCGACAATCCCTTCTGGTCGTCGCTGCAAACCCGGCATCGCGCGATCGCCATCCGCGCCGGCGATGCCGCGCGTTACCCGGCGGCGTTCGCGCCCTTCGCGGGCGTCGCGCGCACGGGCGCCGCGGCGGACGATGCGCTCGCGCGACTCGTCGGGCCCGGCGAAACCCTGCTCCTGCTCGGTGTGGCGCCGCGCGTTTCCAAAGGCTTGACACTCGAAGCTTTCCAGCCACTGGCGCAGATGGTCCGCACGGCACCGATAGCCGTGATCGATGGTCCGCCGATCATTGAATTGTCCGAAGCGCATCGCGCCGATGTATTGGCGCTGACGGCGCTGGTGTATCCGCATTACTTCCGCGAACGCACGATGGAGTTGGGCCGCTATTTCGGTATGTACATGCCGGACAAGAATGGCGACGTGCGCCTCGCCGCGATGATCGGCGAACGCCTGGGCACCGACACGCATACGGAAATGAGCGCGATCTGCACGCATCCGGATTTCAACGGACGCGGTTACGCACGACGCCTGACTGCGTTTCTCACCAACGACACGCTGGCGCGCGGGCGCGTTCCGTTCCTGCACGTCAGCCACGAAAATGTCCGTGCGCTGCGACTCTACGAAAACATGGGCTACGCGCTTCGCCGCGATATCGGCTTCTGGGCCTTGCGCCGCGCCGCATAGGCAGTGCTAACATTCGATTGCCTTCAACCGCAACAGGAGAGCGCCATGAGCAAAGGCATGAACCAGAAGAAGCAGGAAAAGAAGAAACCGGCGAAAACGCTGAAGGAAAAACGCGCCGAAAAGCACGCCAAGAAAGACGCGCGCGGCTGATCCATTACGCCAATGGCTCGCGTCGTCCTGGCGTCGGCGTTGTCGCGCTGGCTGCCAGCATCGGCCGGTAGCCCGTCGCGGGAGGTCACGCTGGACGTTCCCGGCGCGCGTCTCGACGAAGCGCTCGATGGCGTGTTCGCGCGCTATCCCAACTTGCGTGGCTACGTGCTCGACGAGCATGGCGGCGTGCGCCACCACGTCGCGGTATTCGTCGACGGCACCGCGATCGCCGACAAGCGCCATCCGACGCAGGTGCTGCGCGCGGATTCCGAAATCTACGTGATGCAGGCTCTCTCGGGAGGCTGAAATGTCCGATACGTTGCTGGTCTCCACGCGCAAGGGGTTGTTCGTGCTCGAGCGCGGCGGCAAGGGATGGCAGATCGCGCGCAAGTCCTTTCTCGGCGACAACGTCGCGCTGACGGCGGTCGATCCGCGCGACGGCGCCTGGTATGCGGTGCTGGACCTCGGCCACTTCGGCAACAAGCTGCAGCGTTCGATGGATCGCGGCGCGACGTGGACCGAGTGCGCGGTGCCCGCATTCGCACAGGGCGATGAAGTCGTCACCGGCGACGGCAAGCCGCCAGTTCCCGCGCTGTTGCGATTGATCTGGTCGCTGGAACCTGGCGGCGCGGACCAGCCCGGACGCCTGTGGGCCGGCACGATTCCGGGCGGGCTGTTCCGTTCCGACGACCGCGGCGCGAGCTGGCAGATGGTGCGCTCGCTGTGGGACATGCCCGAACGCAAGCGGTGGTTCGGCGGCGGTTTCGACCAGCCCGGCATCCATAGCATCTGCGTCGATCCAAACGACGCGCGCATGATCCGCCTCGCCATTTCCACCGGTGGGGTCTGGGCCAGCGACGACGACGGCACGACCTGGGATCAATGCGCGCAGGGCATGCGCGCGGCCTACATGCCGCCGGAGCGCGCCTACGAACCGAATGCGCAGGACGTGCATCGTATCGTGCAGTGCCGCGGGCAGCCCGATCATTTCTGGGCGCAGCATCACAACGGCGTGTTCCGCAACAGTGGCGGCGACTGGCAGGAAATCGAGAACGTGCAACCGTCCGTGTTCGGCTTCGCCGTGGCCGTGCATCCGCGCGACGCGAACACGGCCTGGTTCGTGCCGGCGACCAAGGACGAGCGCCGCATTCCGGTCGACGGAAAGGTGGTGGTCGCTCGCACGCGCGACGGCGGCAGGAGTTTCGACGTGCTGCGCAACGGCCTGCCGCAGCACGATGCCTATGATCTCGTCCTGCGTCACGCGCTCGCGATCGACGGCAGCGGCGAACGCCTCGCGTTCGGTTCGTCGACCGGCGGCGTGTGGATCAGCGAGGACCAGGGCGATCGCTGGGCGATGCTCGATGCGCGCCTGCCGCAGGTCTACGCAGTGACGTTCGCCAACGCTTGACCTGACGCAGGTCAAGCCCGCGGAATTTCGGCGGCGCTACACTGTCAAAACCGGCAATGGGAGAACCGCCATGCCATCGAAACCGCAAATGCAACCCCAACCCCCATTGATGCAACCGCGTCCACACGCGGCCGAGGACGTTTTCGAGCAGGTCCGTCGCGTACGCCGCCGTGAACAGCGCCTCGACGACACCATCGATCAGAGCTTCCCGGCCAGCGATCCGCCGGGCTGGACGCTCGGACCCAATCGTCGTCCGAAACCCGGCGGCGCTTGACGGTCGTCGCGCGCCGTTCGCTTCTCAGCCAGTTTTCGTGCGGCCCAGTTGTGCGGCAAGCGCGCGCGTTTTCGGATG
>DASTAL010000105.1:0-3840 GCA_035712685.1 Rudaea sp.
GCGTTGCCGCGATCCCGATTTCAGCGTTCTACGAAACGCCGCCGGATGCGCGTCTGGTGAGATTGTGTTTTGCCAAGAATGAAGCGACCCTGGCGGCGGCCGCGGAGCGGCTATGCCGGCTCTGATGAAAAATGGGTTGAAGATTTCCTTGGTCCAGGGCGCTACGCGCTGGCACGATCCCGACGGCAACCGCGCCCATTACGGCGACCTGATCGCGCCATTGGCCGGCAGCGACCTGATCGTTCTGCCGGAAACTTTCACCAGCGGATTTTCCAACGAGGCCATCCATAACGCGGAAACGATGGACGGCCCGACCACGGCCTGGCTGCGCGAGCAGTCGCACCGGCTCGATGCGGCGATCTGCGGTAGCGTGCAACTGCGCGTCGGAGAAAATGTTTACAACCGCCTGCTGTTCGCGACGCCGGACGGGCAGGTCCGTCATTACGACAAGCGCCATCTGTTCCGCTACGCCGACGAGCACAAGCGCTACGCTGCCGGCAATGACCGCCTGATCGTCGAGTGGCGCGGCTGGAAGATCTGCCCACTGGTCTGCTACGACCTGCGCTTCCCGGTCTACTCACGCAACCGCCATGCGGAAGGCGGGTTCGATTACGACTTGCTGTTGTACGTGGCGAACTGGCCGAGCGCGCGGCGGCATGCCTGGCAGACCCTGCTGCGCGCCCGTGCCATCGAAAACCTGGCCTTCTGCGCGGGACTGAACCGCGTCGGCCGCGACGGCAACGGCCTCGATTATTCCGGCGATAGCGTGGTGCTGGATTTTCTTGGGCAGCCGCTGGTCGAACTCGGCGCGCAGGAACAAGCTGTCACGGTGACGCTCGATTCGGCCGCGCTCGCGGCGCACCGCGAGCGCTTTCCGGCGTGGATGGATGCCGACGCGTTTACCCTGGATTGATCAAGCGGCCCGGATGTCCTTGTTGAGGCGCTGAGTCCCTTCGCGGATCGCGCGCAATTCGTGCACGACGGCGAAGCGCTTGGCTGAATTTGCATCGTCGAACGCGGCCAGCACCGCTCCGCTTTTCGGGCACAGTACTTCGAAGCGCGACGCGCAGGGCAGGCCGGTTTCGTCGTACTCCTCCAGACGTTCGATCGTGTAACCGAAAACGCGGGTTTCGGGATACCGTTTGCAGCGCATGGCCTTCTCCTCGATCGTTGACCCTGGAGGCCCAAAATAGCCGGCGCGCATGTGCATACGGTTAACCGGCTGTTGCAGTCAGGTTAACCCCTGAATTATTTTGCAGACGCGAAACTTTCGCGGATTTGCGCAATCGAATTCCGGTTCGTCACGACGGCTTCACGGTTCCGCCGGCAGGCTTGCACACTGGTATAGTACGTGGCGCAAAACCGGCATTTCATTCAATCTGCGGATGGGGAGTATCGATACATGAAGAAGCTGGCCTTGGGTGTGATGGTCGCGATGGGTGCGCTTGCCACGGGCAACGCGCTGGCCAAGGGCGATGGACGTCCGACGATCGCGGTGGCGGAGTTCCGCAACGAATCCGGCGCGGCCTGGTGGCGCGGCGGCGTGGGCTGGGAATTGTCCGGCATGCTGTCCAATGAACTGTCTTCGACCAACGATTTCCACGTGGTCGAGCGGCAGAAGATCCAGAACGTGCTCGAAGAACAGAATTTCGCCGCTTCCGGCCGCGTGCGCGCCGGTACCGGTCCCAAGATCGGCAAGGTGACGGGAGCGCAATACCTGATCACCGGTACGGTCACGGCCTACGAGGAAAACACCGCGAGCACCGGTGGCGGTTTCAGCTTCAAGGGCATCAGCCTGGGCGGCAAGAAAAGCGAAGCCTACCTCGCCGTGGATTTGCGCGTGATCAACACCGAAACCAGCGACGTCGAATTCTCGCGCACGGTCGAGGGCCGCAGTTCGGGTGGCGGGGTGTCGGTCGGCCTGTATCGTGGCGGCTTCGGCGGCAATCTGGCGCACGAGGAAAACACGCCGGCGGGCAAGGCGATTCGCGCCGCGCTGGTCGAGGCGTCTGATTACCTCGATTGCGTGATGGTCAAGCGCGACGGCTGCGAAGCCGACTTCAGGGCCAAGGAACAAAAGCGCCGCGAAGGCGACAAGAAGGCGATCAAGCTGGATTGAACAAGTTGTTGATTGGATGGAACGAAGAAGGCCGCGTCAGCGGCCTTCTTCGTTTCAGCGGCGCGGTTTGCCGCGGCGCTTGCCCTGTCCGTCGCCGCGTGGCGGCCCCAGTCGGTTGCCGATGTCGTCACGCGGTACACCTTGTCCCGGACGCGGCGGTCTCGGTTCGCCGCGCGGCACATAGCGCGTTTTTTCGGCACGTAATCCGGCGATGAAGCGGCGCGCGCCGCTGTCGTCCTGACGTTCGCCGGGGATGCCGGTAACCGGCGGACGCCATTGTGCCGGTTTCTCGCGTCGTGGACGATTCGCTGTTGCACCGGTGTTGTCGTTCCAGCGTGCGCCGGGCTGATACACGCCGATCTGCGACTGGCCGCGGCCTTGCCCCGGTCCCCGCGCGGGTCCGCGACGCGGGTTGCGGCTGTCGCGATTCTGCGGATTGCCGCCGGGTCCGCGTCTGTCGCGATTCTGCGGATTCGCGCCACCGGGACCGCGCTGCGGCTTCTTGTTGCCGCGGTTGCGTTGACCGCCGGGCCGTGCAAAAGGCTTGTCCTCGCGGATACGGTCGAAGGCGCGCAGTTCGCGACCCTCGTCACTGCCGCCGGTCCACGCCTGCTGTGTCTTCGGCGCAGGGCGGAATTCGTTGCTCGCCTGTTTCGGCGCGCGACGTTGGCCAATCACCGGCTGCAAGGTCAATGTCGGTTCCGTTTCGGTCGCGCCGGCGAGATTGCGCAGAACCTTGATTTGTTCCGGCTGCAAAGCCTCGCTGCGACCCTTGAGCAGGCCACGCGGCAATTCGACATTGCCGTAGCGGATGCGCTTGAGGCGGCTGACCATGAGTCCCAGTGCTTCCCACATGCGCCGGACTTCGCGATTGCGGCCTTCGCGGATCACCACGCGAAACCACGAATGGCTGTCGCCGCGGCTGATGACGGCCAATTCCTCGAAACGAGCCGGTCCATCTTCGAGCTCCACGCCGGCCTTGAGTTGCTCCAGTGCCTCGTCCGGCACCTCGCCGTGGACGCGACATATGTACTCGCGTTCGATTTCGCTGCTCGGGTGCATCAGCTTGTGCGCCAGCGCGCCGTCGGTGGTGAGCAGCAGCAGGCCGGTGGTGTTGATGTCGAGACGTCCGACGGCAATCCAGCGCGCACCTTTGAGGTGCGGCAGTTGCTCGAATACGGTGGGACGGCCTTCGGGGTCGTCGCGCGTGGTGACCACGCCTTCAGGCTTGTGGAACACGATCACCTGCGCGTGTTCGGCGTTGTCGTTGATCGCGACGAAGAGCTTGCCGTCCAGTTCCACGCGGTCGCCCGCGCGTACGCTGGAGCCGATTTCCGCAACCGCTCCATTGACGCGGATTTCGCCGGCCTGGATGCGTTCCTCGAGCAGGCGCCGTGAACCCAGGCCTGCATTGGCGAGGACTTTGTGCAGGCGTTCTTCCGGCGCCTGGCCTTCGGCCTGCGGGCGCTTGAGCGAGAGCAAGGTACGTGGCGTGTTCATGCGCTTTGTTCCGGTGCGGTATCGGTGGATTCCTCGTTGGCCGCCTCGGTCTCCGGTGCGATCATGGCTTCGTCCGTTGCGTCGGCTGGCGCGACCGGCGCGAGAGTCAGTTGCGGGTCGAAATCCTCGATCTCGCGGATCTCCGCCATCGGCGGCAGTTCATCGAGCGACTTGAGGTTGAAGTAATCGAGAAAATTCTTCGTGGTGCCGAACAGGGCGGG
>DASTAL010000106.1:0-5350 GCA_035712685.1 Rudaea sp.
GAATTCTGACGGATATTCCGCGTGATTCATATTCGCCGCAGCGCCATCGTTCCTTTTCCGCCGATGCGGATGTTCGATCTGGTCAACGATGTCGAGGCCTATCCGCGCCGCTTCGCCTGGTGCGCGGGCGCGGCGGTGCTCGCACGCGAACCCGGTGCCATCGTCGCGCGTCTGGATTTGCGCATCGCCGGCACCACGCAGAGTTTCAGCACGCGCAATACGCTCGATGCGCCGCAGCGCATCGCCATGCAGCTCGCCGACGGGCCGTTCCAGTCCCTGTCCGGCATCTGGGAATTCACCGCGCTGGGCGAATCCGGCAGCAAGATCGCGCTGGCGCTGGATTTCGAATACCGAGGCCGTATCCTGGCTCCGGTTTTTCGCGCCGGATTCGAGAAGCTGGCCGACCGCATGGTCGACGAGTTCTGCCGCGAGGCGGCGCGCGACCATGGCTGAGACGATCCGCGTCGAGGTGGCTTATGCCGACCCGCAGCGGCAGGTATTGCTCGCCGTGGCCGTGGCGGCGGGATCGACCGTGGCCGATGCCATCGCGGCCAGCGGAATTCTCGCGCAACTACCGGGATTCGTTCCGGCAGGAATCGGCATCTTCGGCCGGCTGGTCGAGCCGGACACGCTCCTGCGCGACGGCGATCGCGTCGAGCTCTACCGTCCGTTGCAAATCGACCCGAAACAGGCGCGGCGCAACCGCGTGCGCGGTCAGCTGCCCTGATCCTGCTTCTTCTTGTCGTCGTCGGGGCGCTTTTCGTCCGGATACTGGCGCTTGTACTTGGTCGCTTCCTTGACCAGTTCGACCGGATCCTCGGCGAAGTAATCGCCTTCGATCTTGGCCAGCGCGTCGTTCTCGAAGTACAGGGTCAGGTCCTTGGTCGCCATGCGGCCGTTGCCCTTGCGCAGGGTCGAGACGTAGTCCCAGCGGTTCTGGTCGAACGGGCTGACGATGGACGGTGAGCCCATGACCAGGGTCACCTGGCGCTTGCTCATGCCGGGCTTGAGCGAATCGACGAGGTTCTTGTTGAACAGGTTGCCCTGCTGGATGTCGAGCTTGTAGATCGGGCTGCATGCCGCGACGGCGATGACACATAGCGTGGTGGCAGCGGTGCGGAAGAACGTCGTCATGCGGTGGATACCAGCGGGCGGAAAGCGCCGGATGATACACTAGGCAGTGTCGAGAGAACGTTAGCGTTTTTTGGCTTCAGCGCCGCGCGTAACACCCACAACCCCCACTGCGCGCCAAAGCGCGCAGTCGCCCCCTTAACTTCAGGGGGCTAAAGCGCACAATGGAGTTCCCGATGGAAACCCAAGAATTGCGCAAGGCTGGCTTGAAGGTCACCCAGCCACGCATGCGCATACTCGAAATCCTGGAAACTTCTTCCGGCAAGCATATGACGGCAGAGGATATTTACCGGGAATTGATCCAGCATCACAGCGACGTCGGCTTGGCGACCGTCTATCGCGTGCTGACCCAATTCGAAGCCGCCGGCCTGGTGCTCAAGCACAATTTCGAGGGTGGTCAGGCCGTTTACGAAATCGACCGCGGCAAGCATCACGACCACATGGTCGACGTCGACACCGGCAAGGTGATCGAATTCACCAGCGAGGCGATCGAGAAACTCCAGCACGAGATCGCCGAACGCCACGGCTACGCGATCGAAGACCACAGCCTCGTGCTGTACGTGCGCGCGAAGAAGAAAAAAACGCCGTAGCGCACCCCGTCACGCTTGCGCGCTGGCGAGCATTTGCTCGGCGTGCGCCAGCGTCTGTTTCGTGATTTTCACTCCGCCCAGCATGCGCGCGATCTCGTCGCGGCGTGCCGAATCGCCCAGTGTCTCGATCGCGATGCGCGTGGAATTCGCCGCACTGGATTTGACCACACGCAGGTGTGCGTGCGCCTGTGCGGCGACTTGCGGCAGGTGCGTCACGCACAGGACCTGGCATTTGCTGCCAAGTTCGCGCAGCTTCCGCCCGACGACTTCGGCGACTGCGCCGCCAATGCCGGAATCGACTTCGTCGAACACCATCGCGCCGACGTCATCCATGCCCAGCGTCGCCACCTCGATCGCCAGGCTGATTCGCGACAGTTCGCCGCCGGAGGCGACCTTGCGCAACGGCCGCGGCGGTTGTCCCGGATTGGCGGAAACGAGGAATTCCACGCGCTCGGCGCCGGCCGCATTCGGCGTGGCGTCGTCTTCAATCGCGAATTCCGTCTCGAAGCGGCCGCCAGCCATGCCAAGTTCCGCCATCAGCGCAGACACTTGCTTGTCCAGCCGTTTCGCCGCCGCCATGCGCTTTTGCGACAACGCCGCCGCCGCTGACGCGTAATCGCGGCGGAAGCCTTCACGCTCGCGCAGCAATGATTCCAGGCGTTCGCCCGCACCATGCAGACCTTCCAATTCGCTGCGCAGCGTTTCCGCGTGCGCCTTCAGTTCCGCGGCAGGAACACGATGCTTGCGCGAGAGTTCGTGCAGTTTGACGATCTGCGCTTCGATTTCGGCGAATCGGTCCGGATCCAATTCGAGGCCATCGCGATAGCGGCCGATGGCGGAATGCGCTTCGCCAAGCTGGATCGCCGCGGCGTCGAGCAGTTCGCGCGAGGCCTCCAGCGAAGGGTCGAGCTGAGCGAGCCGGCCCAATTCGTTCTGCGCACGCGTGAGCGCGCGCAGCGCGGCGAATTCGCTGTCGCCGTCGAGCAGTTCGGCAACGGCCTCGCTGCCTTGCAACAGTTGCCCCGCGTTGGCGAGGCGCTTGTGCGTTTCGTTCAGCGCATCGAGTTCCGCCGGCGCCAGCGCATGGCGGTCGAGTTCGCCGAGCTGATGTTCGAGCAGGGCGATGCGTTCGGAGTGATCCTGCCCGCCGGACAACCTGCGGATTTCGATGTCGGCCTCGCGCCAGCGTGCGGCCAGATTGGCGACGCGGTTGCGTTCGGCGTCATGTGCGCCATAGGCGTCGAGCAGGGCGAGCTGGTGCGCGCGTTGCAGCAGGGCCTGATGCTCGTGCTGACCATGGATTTCGATCAGGCTTTCGGCCAGCGCCTGCAGCTGCGTCAGCGTGGCCGGGCGGCCGTTGATCCAGGCGCGCGACGTGCCTTCGACGCGGATCACGCGGCGCAACTGGCAGGCGTCTCCTTCGTCGAAATCCTCGGCGCGAAGCCAGGCCAGCGCCGCCGGCGCGTCGCCAAGAGCGAACGTGGCCGACAACTCCGCGCGTTCGCAGCCCTGGCGGACCATGCCCGCATCCGCGCGTTGCCCGGCGAGGAGCAGCAGCGCATCGACCAGCAGGGACTTGCCGGCGCCGGTTTCGCCGGTGACGGCGGTCATGCCGTCGGCGAACGTGATTTCGGCTTCGCCGACGATGGCGAAATCCTTGACGGACAGGGTCTGCAGCATGCGCGCGACGCTACCATGCGACGCTGTTTTCCGCCACGCCCGCAGACGCACGCACATGCATTCCGCTAGACTTCGCAATTCGTTCGTTCGGGTCATCGTATGTGGTACGCGATCTACGCAACCGACAATCCCGATAGCCTGCAAGCGCGCCAGGCGGCACGCCCGGCGCATCTGGCGCGCCTGCACGCGTTGCGCGATGCCGGACGCCTGCTGCTGGCCGGGCCATTTCCCGCCGTCGATGCGGAAGATCCCG
Organism: Rudaea sp.; assembly: GCA_035712685.1. Classification (GTDB taxonomy): domain Bacteria; phylum Pseudomonadota; class Gammaproteobacteria; order Xanthomonadales; family Rhodanobacteraceae; genus Rudaea. The sequence continues at coordinate 3,655 of DASTAL010000106.1, forward strand.
GCCCGGCAGGTTTTTCCGGGAGTCTGATCGTCGCCGAATTCGACGATCTCGATGCCGCACAGGCCTGGGCCGACACCGATCCGTATCGCGCGGCGGACGTGTACCGTGCCGTGGAAGTGCGCCCGTTCCGCAAGGTGGCGCCATGAGCGCTCGCGTCGAGCGTATCCGTGCGATCCTGACGCGCGATTTCGCGCCGACCGAACTCACGGTCGAGGATCAAAGCCATCTTCATGTTGGGCATGCCGGTGCGCGCGACGGTCGCGGGCACTTCAGCGTGCGCATCGTTTCCGCCGCGTTTGGCGGCAAGGCGCCGCTGGCACGTCATCGCGCGGTTTATGCCGCATTGGCGGACATGCTCGAAACCGATATCCATGCGCTCGCCGTCGAGGCGCGTACTCCCGATGAAACGCACTGAAGGTCGAAAAATGCGCAAGATATTCCTGGTTACGCTCGTTGCCATCGCCGCTTGCTCGTCGAATGGCGTGGGCAATCGCGTGATCCAGATGCCGGCGGGCGGCGTGGTGGTCGAAACCGTTAACGGCACGCCGGTGCCGCAAGACCTGCTTGATGCGGTGGCCGAGGCGCATCGCCTGGATACGACCCAGCCCAAGCAGCGCGAACAGGCCCTGACCCTGACAACGGATTTCGTGCTGCTGTCCCAGGCGGCGCAACGCGAGAATTTTCCTGCCGATCGCAAATACCTTGCCCGCGTCGAAGCCGCGCGCCTGCAAGGCGTGGCGGACGCGACATTCGCCCAATTCCAGCAACGCACGCCGATCAACGACACCATGCTCAAGGCCGAATACGACAACCACGCGGCTCGCGCCGGCAAGGTTGCCTACGATTTCAGCCAGCTGCTGTTCGACGACGATGACGATGCGCTCAAGGCCGAAGACGACATCGTTTCGGGCAAGCCTTTCGACAAGGTTTTCGATGCCTGGCGCGCCAAGGCGAAACAGGCGCGCCGCTTCACGCGCGTGCTGCCCGACCAGCTTCCGCCGGAACTGGCCAAGGCGCTGTCCGAGTTGCGCAACGGGGATTCCACCAAGACCCCGGTCAAGACCGAGTTCGGCTGGCATGTCGTGCACCTGGACATCGCCAATCCGTATACCCCGCCGCCGTTCGACCAGGTCAAGGACGGCCTGCGCCGCAACCTGCAGATGAAGATCGGGCGTGAGCGCCTGGACAAGCTGCGCGAGCAGGCGAAGATCGAATATGCGCCGAACGTCAAGCCGCCGACGAAGGCGGCCGAGGAGGCGCCGGCTGCCCCGACAGCTCCTGCGGCGCCAGCAGCGAAAAACTAGGGCAGTTCGACCTTGCCCGGCGCCTGCCACGCCGGCGCGCGATGCTCGGCGACCACGGTCGTGTAGATGCCGCCGCGCACGCCGAAATCGGCGGACAGGCGCATGAAGCGCGGCTGCGTGGCCTTGACCAGGTCGTCGAGGATGCGATTGGTCACGGCCTCATGGAAGGCGCCTTCGTTGCGGAAGCTCCACACATAGAGCTTGAGCGACTTCAGTTCCACGCAGGTCTTGTCCGGCACGTATTCCAGATGCAGGGTGGCGAAGTCCGGCTGCCCGGTTTTCGGGCACAGGCAGGTGAACTCGGGAATGCGCATGCGGATGGTATAATCGCGGCCCGGTTCCGGGTTCGCGAACGTTTCCAGGGTTTTGCTGGGCGCGGTGGACACGGCACT
>DASTAL010000107.1:0-2559 GCA_035712685.1 Rudaea sp.
GCAACCATCGCGGCGTTGACGCGGCGGCAGGTATTTGTTCACCGGCTGGTAGCCCATCTCGGGCATGAGGTCGTAGCCGCCGCGTTCGGCGACGAGTTTCGACACGGCGGACTCCGCGTCGCCAAGATCGCCGAAATGCCGCGCGCGCGTCGGGCAGGCCATCACGCAGGCCGGCTGGCGGTCGATTTCCTCGAACGATTCGTTGTAGATGCGGTCGACGCACAGGGTGCACTTCTGCATCACGCCACGTTGCTCGCTGTATTCACGCGCACCGTAGGGGCAGGCCCACGAGCACAGCTTGCAGCCGATGCACTTGTCCGCGTCGACGAGCACGATGCCGTCTTCGGCGCGCTTGTAGCTCGCGCCGGTCGGGCAGACGGTCACGCAGTCTGGCGTCTCGCAATGCAGGCACGAGCGCGGAAAATGCACGGTCATCGCCGGCGTGGATTTTTTCGTTGGCTCGATTTCGTATGTATGTACGCGATTGAACCACACGCCCAGCGGTTCGGCGCCGTAGGGATCTTCGTCCGGCAGCGGGCCGAACTCGCCGCCGTCGTTCCATTCCTTGCACGCGACCGCGCAGGCGTGGCAGCCGACGCAGATGTCGAGGTCGATGACCAGGCCGAGTTTCCTGCGCGTTGGCGGCGGCAGCATCGTCATGGGCGCATCGCTCAGGGGTGGAACGGCCAGAACTGCGGAATCAGCCACATCGACAGCGCGCAGAACATCGCGATCAGCGGAATGCCGACTTTCATGAAATCGGCAAAACGATAGCTGCCGGCGGCGTACACCATCGTGTTGGTCGGATAGCCGACCGGCGTCGCGAACGAAGTCGCGGCGGCGAAGGCGACGCAGATCACGAACGGCGTCGGGCTCACCTGCAGGACGTGGGCAATCGAAATCGCGATCGGCACCATCAGCACGACGGACGGGTTGTGCCCCATCATTTCGGTGAGCAGGGCGGTGAGCAGATAGACCATGAGCAGGACGGCGAGCGGACCGTGCGTGCCGACGAGGCGCATGCCCGCGTCGACGACTTCGTGCGCGAGTCCGGTCTTGTCCAGCGCGATGCCGAGCGGCAGGATCGCGCCGAGCAGGGCGATGACCTTCCAGTCCATGGTTTCGTACACGTCCTCGAAGGAAAAACAGCCGGTCAGCGCCATCGCCGCGCAGCCAGCCAGCGCGCTGACCACGATCGGCAGGATGCCGAGCCCGGCGATGATGACCACGGTCGCGAGAATCGCTATCGCGAGCGGCGCCTTGCGTCGCGAGGCGCGAGTGTCGCCGCGTTCGCTGAGCACGACGAGGCCGGATTCACGGCGCAACTGGCGCAGCGCCGCCTCGTCGACCAGCAACAACAGGATGTCGCCGACTTCCAGGCGCGTGAGCTTGAGCTGTTCGCGCAGGATGCGGCTGCGGCGTTGCACCGCAAGCACGGCGGCGTTGTAGGTCCAGCGGAAATCGATGTTCTCGACCGTATCGCCGACCACACGTGCCCCCGGTGCGACCAGCGCCTCGATCAGCACGCGGCGGCCGGCTGGCGCGGGTTCGGGCAGGTCCAGCACGGGCGCGATTTCGAGTTTCAGTTTCTGCTTGAATTCCTCCAGGCGCTGCCAGTCGCCGCGCGCGAGCAGCACATCGCCTTCGCGCAATTCCTGTTCGCGCGGCGCCCACAGGTGCTCGTCGCCGCGCAACAGTTCGAGCACGTACACGCCGAAACGTTCGCCGAGTTTGGCTGCGGCGACCGATTCGCCGATCAGCGGCGAATCGGCGAGCACGCGCAGCTCGGTCACGAACTTGCCGAGTTCCAGGTTTTCGGAATGATGGGTATCGATGTGGCGCGGCAGCAGCCAGCGTCCGATCAGCATCAGGTACACGATGCCGGCAATGGCGAGCACGACGCCGAGCTTGGTGAAATCGAACACGCCGAATTCCGGCATGCCGTGCTGCACCGCCAGGCTGTTCGTCAACAGGTTCGACGACGTGCCGAGCAGGGTGCACACGCCACCCATCTGCGCCGCGTAGGACATCGGGATCAGTACGCGCGCCGGCGATGTTTTTGCCCGCGCGCAGACGCTCAGCGTCACCGGCAAAAACGTCGCGACCAGCGCGGTGTTCTTCACGAACGCGCCGAGGAAGCAGACGATGACGAGGATCGAAAGCGTCAGCAGCCACGGCCGCCGGATGCGCGACAGCGTGCGGATCAGGGGGTCGAGTGCGCCGGTACCGACGAGTCCCGCGTTCAGCGCGAACATCGCCGCGACGACGATCGTGGCCTCGTTGCTGAAGCCGGACAAGCCTTCCGCCGGCGTGAGGATTCCCGAAACGAGCAGGGCGACGAGCACGAGCAGGCCGACCACGTCGTAGCGCAATTTTTCGCTGACGAACAACGCCATCGCGCCGATCACGATGGCGGCCACGGCCCAGGCCTGCAGGCTCATGCGGCTTGCTCCGTGGCGGCGGCGCGCACGATACGCACCTTCAGGTCGAACCACGCCGCCTGCCCGGTCACGGCATCCGCATTTGCGTAGCGGTAGCCGTCGCCGCGGGGCGGCAGCA
>DASTAL010000108.1:0-2324 GCA_035712685.1 Rudaea sp.
TGCAGGCCGATGCGGCCGATGCGCTCGCGGTCGCGCTCACGCACGCGCATACGCGCGCGAGCATCGAACGAATCGGAATTCCGCGAACGGCATGGAGGCGACGCCGATGATCGGCCGCTTGAAGGGAATTCTCGTGTCGAAGCAGCCGCCCTGGCTGGTGATCGACGTCGGCGGCGTCGGCTACGAGCTCGAGGCGCCGATGTCCACCGTGTTCGACTTGCCGGAAACCGGCCGCGAGGTCGCGTTGTTCACGCACTACGCAGTGAAGGAAGACACGGTCGCGCTTTACGGCTTCCTGCGCGAGGCCGAGCGCAGCTTGTTCCGCACGGTGCAAAAAGTCAGCGGCATCGGCGCGAAGATCGCGCTGGCGGTGTTGTCGGGCACCTCGACCGACGAGTTCGCACGCCTGGTGCAGGCCGGCGACATCGCCGCGCTCACGCGCATTCCCGGCATCGGCAAGAAGACCGCCGAACGCATCGTCGTGGAATTGCGCGACCGCGTCGACGCCATCGCCGTATTGCCCGGCGCGGGCGCGTCGGGGCCGCGCGATGCGCAATCCGAGGCGGTCGTCGCCCTGCAGCAACTGGGCTACAAGCCGGCCGAAGCGGCGCGCCTGGCCAAGGAAGCGACCGCCGACGGCGACAGCGCCGAGGCGATCATCCGCAAGGCGCTCAAGGCGGCGCTGCGCTGAGGGAGTCGACGATGACGCAGACGACCGATCCGCGATCCGAACACACGCGCAAGGCGCTGGCGGGGCTTGCCTTGGGTACGCTCGGCGTCGTCTACGGCGACATCGGTACCAGCCCGCTGTACACGGTGCAGGCCACTTTCGGCGCGCAGGGCATTGCGCCCACGCCGGACAACGTGCTGGGCGTGCTCTCGCTCGTGTTCTGGTCGCTGGTCCTGGTGGTGTCGGTCAAGTACGCCGGCTTCATCATGCGCGCGGACAACAAGGGCGAGGGCGGCATCATGGCGCTGACCGCGCTGGCGCAGCGCAGCGTCAAGAGCAGCATCCGCGCGCGCTGGTGGATCGCCATGCTCGGCCTGTTCGGCGCATCGCTGTTTTTCGGCGACGGCGTGATCACGCCGGCGATGTCGGTGCTTTCGGCGGTGGAAGGCGTGGAAGTGGCCGCGCCCGGATTGCGACATCTCATCGTGCCGGTGACGGCGATCATCATCGTGCTGTTGTTCGCGTTCCAGAATCGCGGCACCGGCAAGGTCGGCGCCGTGTTCGGACCGATCATGGCGCTGTGGTTCGTGGCCATCGCCGTCCTCGGCCTGATGCAGATCGCCCAGCATCCGCAGGTGCTGCGCGCGCTGTCGCCGCATTACGCGGTCGAATTCTTCGCGTACAACGGCTGGAGGGCGTTTTTCGCACTCGGTTCGGTCGTGCTGTGCATCACCGGCGCGGAGGCGCTGTACGCGGACATGGGCCATTTCGGGCGCCAGCCGATCCGGCTGTCGTGGTTCGGCTACGTGCTGCCGGGATTGATCCTGAACTATTTCGGACAGGGCGCCCTGCTCATCGCCAATCCCGCGGCGGCCTCGAACCCGTTCTACCTGCTGGTGCCACAGCCGCTGCTGTATCCGATGATCGCCCTGGCGACGATAGCCACGGTAATCGCCTCGCAGGCGGTGATCTCCGGCGCGTTCTCCGTGGCGCGCGAGGCGATCCAGCTCGGCTACCTGCCGCGCATGGAAATTCGCCACACCTCCGAACAGACCATCGGCCAGATCTACCTGCCGTGGATCAATCGCATGCTGCTGGTGCTGATCCTGGCCGTGGTGCTGGGGTTCCGCTCCTCGGCGAACCTGGCCGCCGCCTACGGCATCGCCGTAGTCGGCACGATGACGATCGATTCGATCCTGGTGCTGTTCGTGTTCCGCAACCTGTGGCAGTGGCCGTGGTGGCGCGTGGTGGCCGTCGGCGGCCTGTTCCTGTGCGTGGACCTGGCTTTCCTCGGCGGCAACGTCGACAAGATCGAAACCGGCGGCTGGCTGCCGCTGGTGCTCGGTGTCGTCGTGTTCACGCTGATGAGTACCTGGCGGCGCGGCCGCGACCTGGTGCTGCGCGAGTTGAAGCAGACGGGCCTCGCGCTGGAACCGTTCATCGCCAGCCTCGCCGAGCATCCGCCGCTGCGCGTGCCGGGCACGGCGGTATTCCTCACCGCGAACATCAACGCGGTGCCGAACGCGCTGCTGCACAACCTCAAGCACAACAAGGTGCTGCACGAGCGCAACGTGCTGCTCACGGTCGAGACGCTCGAATCGCCGGTGGCCGAATACGGCGAGCGCACCGAGATCACCGCGCTCGGCCACGAATT
>DASTAL010000109.1:0-11053 GCA_035712685.1 Rudaea sp.
CCCGGAACTGGACCATGTCGCCATCGTCGGCCACTCGGCCGGCGGCGTGCTCAGCGCGCAAATCGCCGCCGCGGCGGCGCGCAACGGCTTGCCCGTGTTCCGCGCGGTGATGCCGGTGGAACCCGGCGACGGCAGCCAGGACGGGCGCAAGCGCGTGACCGTGCCGCACGCCGACCTTGCGCCCATGCCCGCCTCGACCAAATTGCTCGTCGTCGTCGGCGCAGACGATCATCGCGCCTACGAATCGCTGGGCCTGAGCTTCTACGCCGACACGATTCGCGTGCCCGCCGCGAACAAGAACGTGATCGAGCTGGAAAGCGACGATCACGGTTCCCCGCCGCTGCTGGCCAACCACGCCGCGCCCGGCGCGTCGCTCGACGCCCGTCCGCCGCGGCGCGCGCTCATTCACGAGTTCGAGCACGCCGGCGTGGTCGACGCATTGGACTGGTACGGCGATTGGAAGTTGTTCGATGCGCTCAGCGACTGCGCCTTCCACGGCCGTGAATGCGCGACCGCCCTCGGCGGCGGTCCCGCGCAAATCGACATGGGCACCTGGAGCGACGGTGTTCCGGTGAAGCCGATGCGCGTGCTGCGCTGAAGGGCGCATGCGACAATGCGCGAACTGCACAACCCGGTTCGCGCCATGACCTCAACCAGCTCGAACAAGCCCGAGTCAATCAAGAGCGTCTCGCTGACCCGCTTCCTGATCGAGGAGCAGCGCGACAAGGGACATATCAATTCCGACCTGCGCCTGCTCATCGAGGTCGTCGCGCGCGCTTGCAAGCGCATCGCGATTTCCGTCGGCCGCGGCGCGCTCGGCGGCGTGCTTGGCAGCGCGGGCACTGAAAACGTGCAGGGCGAAGTGCAGAAAAAGCTCGACGTGCTGTCGAACGAAATCCTGCTCGAAGCGAACGAATGAGGCGGGCACCTGGCCGCGCTCGCTTCGGAGGAAATGGACGACCCGCATCCGATCCCGCACCGTTATCCGAAGGGCGAATACCTGCTCGTGTTCGATCCGCTGGACGGTTCCTCGAACATCGACGTGAACATCTCGGTCGGCACCATCTTCTCGGTGCTGCGCTGTCCGGCCGGCGTGAAAGAACCGGACGAAAAGGCGTTCCTGCAACCCGGCACGCAGCAGGTCGCCGCCGGCTACGCGGTGTACGGTTCGAGCACGATGCTGGTGCTCACGCTCGGCGACGGCGTGCACGCGTTCACGCTCGACCGCGAGATCGGCAGCTTCATGCTCACGCAACGCGACCTGGCGATTCCCGCGGACACGCGCGAGTTCGCGATCAACATGTCGAACATGCGCCACTGGGAAGCGCCAATGCGGCGCTACATCGACGAACTGCTGGCCGGCAAGACCGGCCCGCGCGGCACCGACTTCAACATGCGCTGGGTCGCGTCCATGGTGGCCGACGTGCACCGCATCGTCTGCCGTGGCGGCATCTTCGTCTATCCGCTCGATGCGAAGATCAGGGACAAGGGCGGCAAGCTGCGGCTGATGTACGAGGCCAATCCGATGGCTTTCATCGTCGAGCAGGCCGGCGGCATGGCGACGAATGGCCATGGCCGGATCATGGAAATCGTGCCGCAGTCGCTGCACCAGCGCGTGCCGGTGTTCCTCGGCTCGAAGAACGAGATCGAGCGCGTGACGCGCTATCACCGCGAGGCCACGGGCTGAGCGTGGACGATTTCGTCGAGGTCTACGCACAGGCACTCGAAGCGTCGGCTTGCGCGGCGCTGATCCGCCGCTTCGAGGCGAGCGGAAAGGCGCGCCGCGGCGAAACCGGCAGCGGCGTGGACCTGAAGCTCAAGGACAGCTGGGACATCCGCATCAGCGGCGACCCGGCCTGGGCCGATGCCGAAAACGCGCTGAACGCGGCGATGATGTCCGGGCTGATGCGCTACCTGCGCAAGTACCCGCACACCCTGCTCGCGCCGCTGTCGCTGCGCGTGGCCGACGGCACGGGCGGCACGGTCCAGCTCGACGAGCCGCGCTTTGGCGCGCTCGCGGACGACCTGCTGCAGGTGCTGATCCGCAAGACCCTGCGTCCCGGCAACATCAATTTGCAAAAGTATATTTCCGGCCAGGGCGGCTACCCGTATTGGCATTGCGAGCTGTATCCCAAGGCCGGCGACGCGCCGTCCGAAACCCTGCACCGCACGCTGCTGTGGACGATCTACCTCAACGACGCCTTCGACGAAGGCGAAACCGAATTCCTTTACCAGCGCCGCAAGATCAGGCCCGCAACCGGATCGCTGCTGATCGCGCCGGCCGCGTTCACGCACACGCACCGCGGCAACATGCCCAAGGGCGGCGACAAGTACATCGCGACCTCGTGGGTGTTGTTCCAGCGCGCGGAAAAACTCTTTTCCGCCGCGTAGCGAGGAGGCGATCCACCCGGCGCGGGTGCCGCCCCGTCCGGAATCGGCGGGTCTGTCCGATTTCGCCATAACAATGGCATTTCCGCCACTGCCGATGCTAGGCTGATCGCTGCAGACTGTACGCAGTCCGGACGCTCCGTCCGGTATTGCCGGGAGTCCGTCATGATCCGATTCGCGTTGAAGACTTTGCTGGCTGGCGCGGCCTTCGCGAGCGGCGCCGCGACCGCGAACGCTCCGCAACATCCCGTCTATTTCGACAGCGGCCAATACACAGCCTTGTTTGCGCAAGGCGCACGGCGCTGGCATCTGCAGCCGTTCGACGGCGATGCCGTCGATGTGGTCGACCGCGCCTGCGTCAATGAGCCGCGCCTGCCGCGCGGCGTGTGGCTGGTCACGCGCGACGCTGCCGGACGCCTGCAGCTCGTGGCCCCGTCCGCGACCGAACTGCCCGCCGGCTTTCCGGGGCAACTGCGCCTGGTTGCCTGCGGTTCCGGCGCCAATCGCGGCGCGCTCGGCGTTCCCGACATCGTGTTGACCTGGCTCGCCGGCAATTCCGGCTCGGTGATGATCGATGAGTAGCAAGACGTTCCGCCTTGGCCTGCTCGCGCTCGACGGCTGCATGTTGTCGAGCCTGAGCGGGCCCACCGATGCGCTGCACGTGGCGCAGATCCTCGCGCGCATCCGCGCACCGCTCGACCCGCCGCGTTTCCGCAGCATCATGCTCAGCGCGCGCGGCGCGGAGCGCGCACGCAGCGAGTCCGGCATCGAGATCGCGGGCTTGCGTGCGTACACGCCAAACCTGCGCCTAGATCTCGTGCTCGTGCCGGGCATCGACCACGAACGGCCGCGCGACATCCTCGACCGCGCCGCCGAGTTTGCGCCCGAGATCGCCCTGTTGCGCAGGCTGCACCAGCGCGGCACGCGCATCGCCGCGACCTGCAGCGGCACCTACCTGTTGGCGATGAGCGGACTGCTCGACGGTCGCCGCGCCACCACGAGCTGGTGGATGGCGCCCGCGTTCCGCCGCCACTTCCCGCAGGTGCGGCTCGAGGAGGAAGCGCTGCTCGTCGATGAGGGCGATGTCGTCACGACCGGCGCCTCGACCGCGGTGTACTCGCTGGTGCTGCGCATGATTGCCGAAGCCGGCGGCGCGGAACTCGCGCAACAGGTCGGACGCATGATGCTGCTGGATGCCGAACGGCAAAGCCAGGCGCCCTACGTCAGCCAGGCGATGCTCGAGAAGCCGCGGCATTCCCTGTCGGAGAAGATCACGGCCTTCCTCGACAAGCAATTGCACAACCAGATCAGCGTGACCCGGCTGGCTGCGCATTGCGGCACCAGCGAGCGCAGCTTGCTGCGGCACTTCCGTGCGCAATTCGGTACCCATCCACTGGGCTACATACAGCACTTGCGCGTGGAGCGCGCGAAGGCGCTGCTCGAGGCCACGCAGCTCAGTTTCGACGAAGTCGTCGAACGCTGCGGCTACAGCGACGTGCCGAGTTTCCGCAAGCTCTTCAAGCGCGAAACGTCATTGACGCCTGCCGACTATCGGGAACGTTTCCGGTTACGCACGCGCTGACCCGAGCCGCCGGCGGCAAACCGGGTTTGCAAAGATCCTCCCGGCGGACAGGAGCGGCTTCACCCGAACAACTCGCCCTGCGGCGTGGCCTTGCGCGGCGCGACGAAGCTGGCGCAATCCAGCGTGAGATTGCGGCCGCGCGCAAGGTCCAGCCGGCGCGTGGCGACGGCAAAGCGCTGGCGTATCAACTCGGCAAATTCGCCTTCGCCGCGCATGCGCTTGCCGAAGCGCGGGTCGTTGTCGCGACCGCCGCGCATCTGCCGCACCAGGCTCAGCACATGCCCGGCGCGCTCGGGAAAATGCAGCTCCAGCCATTCCCGCACGAGCTGCTTCAATTCCCAGGGCAGGCGCAGGATGGTGTAGCCGGCCATTTGCGCGCCGGCTTCCTGCGCACGTTCGAGGATCTGTTCCATCCATCGATCCGTGAGCATGGGGATGATCGGCGCGACCAGCACGCCGCAGGGCACACCGGCTGCGCTCAGCGCCTTGAGCGCGGCGATGCGCCGGTGCGGCGCGCTGGCGCGCGGCTCGAGTTTGGACGAGAGCTTGTTGTCGAGCGAGGTCACCGACACGAAAACGTAGACCAGGTTCTGCTGCGCGAGCGGCACGAGCAGATCCAGGTCTCGTTCGACCAGCGCGTTCTTGGTCACGATGCTGACCGGATGCCGCTGTTCGAGCATGCCTTGCAGGATCTGCCGCGTGATCCGGTAACGGCGTTCGATCGGCTGGTAGGGATCCGTATTCGCGCCCAGGTTGATCGGACTCACCCGATAACCGGGCTTGGCCCATTCCGCGCGCAGCTGCTCGAGGGCGTTGGTCTTGGCGAACAGCTTGGTCTCGAAGTCGAGGCCGGGCGAAAGATTCAGGTAGGCGTGCGAGGGTCGCGCATAGCAGTAAATGCAGCCGTGTTCGCAGCCGCGGTAGGGATTGATGCTCTGCTCGAACGGGATGTCCGGCGAATCGTTGCGGCTGATGATGCTGCGTGCGCGTTCTTCCGTAACCTGCGTGGCCGGATGCGGGGCGGGTTCGGCCTCGCGCTCCCAGCCATCGTCCACGGCCTCGCGCGCGATCGTCTCGAAGCGGCCTTCGGGATTCGAGGCCGCGCCGCGGCCCTTGATGCGAACGGGCTGATCCATGCACTGCATGCTACGCCGCGCGCGTCTCAGCCGCCGCGACGTGCTACTTCGCCGGCAGCGCGCGACCCGGTTCCGGCCAATCGCCGCCAGAGGCCGGCCACGAAACGGAACAGTTTCGGGATCAGCCAGATCAGCAGCACGAAAAATGCCGCGAGCAGGATCAGGAACACCAGCGGGTGACGGAACACCAGCCAGAGGCCGGCAACGAGGATGCCGTCCTCGGAAAAACTCATCGTCCAGTTGCTGAACGGTTCCGGCGACGTATTGATCGCCGCGCGCGTACCCATCTTGGCCAGGTGGGTGCCGCCGGCGATCGCGCCACCCAGGATCGCCGCGGCCATCTGCACGTCCGGCGCCGAGTCGCCCATCGCGCCCCAGGCGAGCATGGCGCCGACCGGAATGCGGATGAAGGTGTGGATCGCGTCCCAGGCCGAATCGAAGGCAGGAACCTTGTCGGCCAGGAACTCGACCAGCAGCATGAAGCCGGACGCGCCAAGCACCCAGTCGTGCTCGAGCAGTTGCAGGTGCTCGGGCAGGTGCACGTAACCCAGGCGTCCGAGCAGGCCGACGATAAAGACGGCCGCGTACAGGCGAATGCCGCTGGCCCAGGCCAATCCGCCGGCCAATGCCAGCGCTTGCAGTTGTTCCATGGTTTTCCCTCGCCGCGGCCACTGGTCGGAAATTCTACGCGTCCGGTCTGAACCGCGCCCCGGCGCTTTCGTGACGGGCCCGAACTGTGGCAGGATTTTGCCCTCGCGACGGTAGGGGATGCAGATGCGCTGGGTTTTGCTGCTGCTTGCGCTGGTGGGATTCGCGCTCGGATTTTCCTCGCGCTCGCCGGGCTTGATGGGCCTGGGCTTCGTGATCGGCTTCGTGTTCGTCGTCGCCGCCTTCTTTGCCTTCGCCGCCGCGCGCGTGGCGGAAAACAGCCGCCCGGACTCGACCCTGCTCACCGACAAGGATATCGCCACGTTGCGCGCCAGCCTGCGCAAGCCGCCGGCCGCCGGCGCGCCACCGTCATCCAATTCCTGAAGTCCGCGTGACGCAGGGCATCATGACTGCCGGCGCGAGCCGCCGCACAATGGGTCCGCGGCCATGCCGGTCGCGTGATCAAGGAGACTGAAGATGGAGGTCCAATCACTCATCGTGTTCCTGGTGATCGGTGCGGTCGCGGGTTGGCTGGCGGGCCAGATCGTGCGCGGCATGGGCTTTGGCCTGATCGGCAACATCGTGGTCGGCATCGTCGGCGCGTTCATCGCCGGCTGGCTGTTGCCGCAGGTCGGCATCGCCATTGGCGGCGGCATCATCGCCGCGATCGTCAACGCCTTGATCGGCGCAGTGATCCTGCTCGTCATCCTCGGCCTGATCAAACGCGCCTGATCCGTTGCGTACACAGGCCGCGGCGCGGTCTGTGTGCGCTTGCCGTGGCGGCACGGCAGTCGCACTATCCTCTTTCCGGTACGTTCGAGGAATCCGCCATGGCCACCTTGCATCCCGTCCCCGCCGACTTCGCCGCGCACGCGCGCATCGGCGCCATGGACTACGAAAAACTCTACGCCGAATCCGTGCGCGATCCGGACGGATTCTGGCGCCGCATCGGCAAGCGCCTGGACTGGATCGTGCCGTACACGAAGGTGCGGGACGTTTCCTTCGACGCGAAGGACCTGCACATCCGCTGGTACGCCGACGGCAAGCTGAACCTCGCCGCGAATTGCCTGGACCGGCACCTGAAGACGCGCGGCGACAAGACCGCGATCCTGTGGGAAGGCGACGATCCTTCCGAGTCGCGCGCGATCACCTATCGGCAGTTGCACGAACAGGTTTGTCGCGCCGCGAACCTGTTGAAGAACCTTGGCGTGAAGAAGGGTGATCGTGTTTGTATCTATCTGCCGATGATTCCCGAGGCGGCGGTAGCGATGCTCGCCTGCGCGCGCATCGGCGCAGTGCATACCGTCGTGTTCGGCGGCTTCTCGCCGGATTCGCTGGCCGGGCGCATCGCCGATTCGCAGTCGAAAGTCGTGATCACCGCCGACGAGGGCCTGCGCGGCGGCAAGCACATATCCCTCAAGGTGAACGTGGACGAGGCGCTGACGCGGCCCGGCACGACCAGCGTGGAGACCGTGCTCGTGGTCGAGCGCACTGGCGCGCCGGTGCCGATGCAGGCGCCGCGCGACCGCTCCTGGAATGCGCTCGTCGCCGTGCAAGACGCCGGGCATGCGCCGGAACCGATGGGCGCCGAGGATCCGTTGTTCATCTTGTATACCTCCGGTTCGACCGGAAAACCCAAGGGCGTGCTGCACACGACCGGTGGATACGGCGTGTTCTGCGCCTACACCCACGAATGCGTGTTCGATCTGCGCGAGGACGATGTCTACTGGTGCACCGCGGACGTCGGCTGGGTCACCGGCCACAGCTACATCGTCTACGGCCCGCTCGCCAACGGCGCGACGTCGCTGATGTTCGAGGGCGTGCCGAATTACCCGGATTCAGGCCGCTTCTGGCAGGTCATCGACAAGCACAAGGTAACCTTGTTCTACACGGCGCCGACCGCGATCCGCGCACTGATGCGCGATGGCGAGGCACCGGTGAAAAGGTGGAAGCGCTCTTCGCTGCGCCTGCTCGGCTCGGTCGGCGAGCCGATCAACCCGGAAGCCTGGGAGTGGTACTGGCGCGTGATTGGTGACGGCCGTTGTCCGATCGTGGACACCTGGTGGCAGACCGAGACCGGCGGCATCCTCATTTCTCCGTTGCCCGGCGCGATCGACCAGAAACCGGGCTCGGCGACCAAGCCTTTCTTCGGCGTCAAACCCGCGATCGTCGACGCGAACGGCAACATCCTCGACGGCGCCTGCGAAGGCAATCTCGTCCTGCTCGATTCCTGGCCGGGGCAGATGCGCACGGTGTACGGCGATCACCAGCGTTTCATCGAAACCTATTTCAAGGCCTATCCGCACATGTATTTCACCGGCGACGGCGCGCGCCGCGACGCCGACGGCTATTACTGGATCACCGGCCGCGTCGACGATGTGATCAATGTGTCCGGGCACCGTCTCGGCACCGCGGAAGTGGAAAGCGCGCTGGTCGCGCACACGACGGTGGCCGAAGCGGCGGTCGTCGGGTTTCCGCACGACATCAAGGGCCAAGGCATCTACGCCTACGTCACGCTCAAGACCGGCGTGGATTCGAGCGAAGAACTGCGCAAGGAACTGGTCGCGCACGTACGCCACGAAATCGGCCCGATCGCCACGCCCGACCACCTGCATTGGGCGCCAGCGCTGCCGAAGACGCGCTCGGGCAAGATCATGCGCCGCATCCTGCGCAAGATCGCCGAAAACGCGCCGGACCAGCTCGGCGACATTTCCACCCTTGCCGATCCATCCGTGGTCCAATACCTGGTGGATACGCGGCTGGTGAAGTGACGCCCGCCCCAGTGGTCGAGGATTTCGCGCCAGCGTCGCCGCCGCAGCCGCTGGCGGACGATGAAATCCACTTGTGGTTTTTTCCACAATGGGAAAGAACGCCCGACGCCGCCCGGTCGGCGCCCGTGCGTTCACTGCTCGCGGCCTATCTGGGCCAGTCCGTCGCAGCCGTTCGCATCGAACGCGGCGAGCACGGCAAGCCGCGCGTGGCCGCCGCGGAACTGGAATTCAATCTGTCGCACGGCGGCGGCGCGCTGTTGCTGGCGGTCAGCCGTCGGATAGCCCTCGGGATCGACCTGGAATCGATCCGACGCAGGACCCGGCCAGCGGTGGAACTGGCGCGCCGCTTCTTTACGCCGGCGGAAGCCAGGGCGCTCGAAACGATTCCACCAAGCCGGCGCCAGGACGCGTTCCTGCGCCTGTGGTGCGCCAAGGAGGCGGCGCTCAAGGCGCATGGTCGCGGCATCGGGTTCGGCCTCGATCGCTTTGAATTTGCGCTCGATACTGCGGGTAGAGTCGCCCCGGCTGCCGGCAATCCGTGGCGGGTCGTCGCGTTCGCGCCTTCCCCGGAGCATGTCGGCGCGCTGGCCCATGCCGGCCTGGTCAGCCGGGTTTGCGCGTTCGTCGCCCGGAACTGACCCGGGCATTGCCCAATGCGGACAATAAGGCTAAGTTGCCCTATTCCGCACGCACGGGCTCCACGCCATGTGGAAATGGCTGCGCAACATTGTCTTGCTCGCGATTGTCCTGGCCGGAGCGCTCAAGCTCGGGGCCTGGTATGCGGTCGGCCACGATGCGCAACGCGTGGTCGATGCGCTCGCGCCCTATGCCGAAATCAAGTACGAGGGGCTTGCCGCCGGGCTGGACGGCAGCGTGACCATCACCGGCGTGAGCGTGGCCCCGAAGGGCGCCCACCGAGTTTACCGCGCAGACAGCGTGGCGTTCGATTCGCCTGGGTTGTTCTGGCTGCTCAAGCACGCACTGCTGCACGAAAATGATCTGCCGGCGCAATTCGGCCTTGGCATGACCGGGCTGAGCCTGCCGCCCGAACCGTGGCTCGATCCGTTGTGGCTCGATCCCGCAACCTTCACCGTGTTTGCGTCGGCCGGTTGCGAATCGCGCCTGGGCAGCAGCGATTATCGGCGCATGGAACTGGATCCGACGACGCCGTCGCGCCAGCGCTTCGAGTACCGCTACGACGCCAGCCAGCACACGCTCACCGCCACGCTGAGCCTGTCCGCTCCGGGATTCGCCACGTTGGCGCTGGAGGCGGATTTGAGCCGCTTCGATCCGGCCAAGCTGATGCAGCCGAAATTCTGGGACACGACCCACTTCGACCAGCTTTCGGCAACCTACACCGATCACGGCTTCATGCAACGCCGCGACGCCTATTGCGCGAAGCGCGTGGACCTGGGCACGGAGCAATTTTCCGACCGGCACATCGCCGCGGTGCAGGCGTTGTTACTCAAAGCCCGCATCCAACCCGTGGACGAGGTCATGCAGATGTACCGCAACCTGGCCGCGCACGGCGGCAGCCTGCGTCTGCTGAGTCTACCGAACTCCGTGTTTTCCGTGAGCGCCTGGGACACGACCTCGCGCGAGGACCTGCTGCGCCAACTCAATGTCACGGCGCGCTATCAGGACAAACCGCCGATCATGTTCCGGCTTGCCTTCCTGCCGGCCGCCGAATCGGCTCCGCCGTCGCCGGAAGCATCGGCCGTGGCCGCGACGCCGGTTCCGACCGCTGTGCCCGGCAATCCCGCGGCCCCGCTGCCGAATCCGGCGCCCACGCCGACAAATCCGTCGCCTTCTCCGGCGGTCACTGCGACCGTAGCGCCGCCACCCGCGCCGGCCGCCAAGGAATCCGCAGCCGGGCCGAAGCCTGTTGCCGCTCCGCCGCTCGCTTCGACCACACCAGCGGCGACCAATCCGGTGCCGGAAAAACCCGCCGCTCCGATCGCCAACCCGAAACCGGAAGATTTCCTGGATCGCGCCGAAGCGAAGTTGTTGCCGCCGAAACCCGTCGCGCCGGTCGTGCCGTCGTCGCCGAAATCCGCGCCGCCGATCGATGCGACGGCCTCCACGGGAGCGCCTACCACGTCCACGCAAGCCTTGATATGGAAACCCGGCATCGTCGAAGAATTGCCGGAAGCCGCGCCGCTGCAAAAGGACTATAGCGTCGTCGAATTTTCCAGCCTGCCGCAGTTGGCCGGTCGCCACATCCGCCTGATCACGATCGGGGGCAAGCAGATCGAAGGTTTCGTCGCCTCCGCGGACGATCGCCGCCTGCAACTGCGCATCGAGCGCGGCGGCGGGCACGCGTTGATTGCGATCAGCCGCGACGGCATCTCCCAGGTACAGTTGCTGCACTGGTAGCGGCTGCAACGATTCATCCGCTCACTTCGTCTAAGCTGCAGTGAACGAGAGGCCGGCCACGGGATTCGCCAAAGACATCGACGCCATGACCCTGGCGCGCGCACAGCGCGGCGACATGGCGGCGTTCGAGGAAATCTACCGCTGCTACGGGC
>DASTAL010000110.1:0-3480 GCA_035712685.1 Rudaea sp.
TCCAGCCCGTGTTTGATTGCCGCAAGCGGCGCGTCGAAGGCAAATGCCAGCGCCGCCGCGGCGAGTGCGTTCATCACGTTGTGCCGCCCCGGCAAGGGCAGGCTCACGTCGATGCGGCCATCGCGTTCGATTGAATCAGGCGCGATCAGCGTGAATTGCGATGACGCGCCGCTGGCGCGGATTTCCGCACGCACGTCGGCAGCGTGTTCGATGCCGAAGCGCAATACGCGGCGATTGCCCGACAGACCCGCGAAGAAATCCGCGAAGGCGTCGTCGGCATTGATGACGGCCGTTCCATGCGGCGGCAGCGCGGCGTAGATCGCGCCCTTGGTTTGCGCGATGCCTTCGAGCGAACCCATGCGTTCCAGGTGCGCCGGACCGATATTGTTGACGAGCGCGATTTCCGGTCGCGCGACGCCCGCCAGGTATTCGATGTCGCCGGGCTTTCCGGCACCCATTTCCAGCACCGCGAATTGCGCGTCTTCGGGCATGGACAGGATCGACAAGGGCAACCCGATCTCGTTGTTGAGGTTGCCGGCATTGACGTGCGTCTTGCCGCACACCGACAGGATCGATGCGAGCAGAGTCTTGACCGTGGTCTTGCCGTTGGAGCCGGTGATGCCGGCCACGCGCGCGCGGCGCTGTGCGCGCACCGCGCTGGCGAGGTCGCCGAGCGCGAGCAGGGTATCGGCGACCACGACTTGCGGCAGGTCGACGGCGACGGGCCGGGCGACGAGCGCCGCCGCCGCGCCCCCGTGCTTGGCCTGCGCCAGGAAATCGTGCGCGTCGAAATTCTCGCCCTTGAGCGCGACGAACAAGCCGCCCGCGACCGGCTTGCGCGTGTCCGTGAAGATTCCGGTCACGGCCGCGCCGCTGGTCGCGACGTCGGCGCCGTGCAGCGCGCCCTTCGTCCACAAGGCGACGTCGGTCAGGCGCAGGTTCATGCGCGGGCCTCCAGCGTGCGCCGCGCGACGTCCGCATCGTCGAACGGGCGCCTGACGCCATCGACTTCCTGGTACGGCTCGTGGCCCTTGCCCGCGACCAGCACCACGTCACCGGCATGCGCCGCGCGTAACGCGAGCGCAATGGCGGCGGCGCGGTCGCGCTCGATGCGCGCGCGTCGCGGTTGCGCAAGACCCGTCACGATCTGCGCGACGATGGCGTCGCCGTCCTCGCCGCGCGGATTGTCGTCGGTGACGATGATTTCATCGGCCAGGCGTTCGGCGATGGCGCCCATCTGCGGGCGCTTGCCGGCGTCGCGCTCGCCGCCGCAGCCGAACACGCAAATCAGTCTTCCCGTGCAATGCGCGCGCAAGGATGTCAGCGCCTGTTCCAGCGCGTCGGGCGTGTGCGCATAGTCGACCACGACCAGCGGCTGCGCGCCGCCGCCGAGGCGGTTCATGCGTCCGGTGACCGGACGCAGATGCTTCAGCGCATCCTGGATTTGTGCAAACGCATACCCGAGCGCGCCGAGGCAGCCGGCCACGGCAAGCAGGTTGCAGACGTTGAAGCGGCCCAGCAGGGGGCTGGCAATGCTGCCCTCGCCCCAGGGCGTGACGAGGTCGAAGTCCAAACCATCGCCGTGCGTGCGCACGTTCAGCGCGCGGATCTCCGCGTCGGCGTCCATCGCGTAGCGCAGTCGCTGCACGGTCGCCGGAAGCCGTGCGGACAATTCGCGGCCGAACGCGTCGTCGGCATTGAGCACCGCGCTGCGCAATCCCGGCCAGGCGAACAGTTTCGCCTTGGCCGCCCCGTAGGCCTGCATCGTGCCGTGGTAGTCCAGATGGTCGCGGGTCAGGTTGGTGAACACCGCGACCTCGAAATCCACGGCGTTGACGCGGCCCTGGTCAAGCGCGTGCGAGGAGACTTCCATCGCGACGTGGCTCGCGCCCGCGTCGCGGAATCGCGCGAGCAGGCCGTGCACGCTGATCGCATCCGGCGTGGTGCGCTCGCCCGCCGCGACGGCGCCGACGAGGCCCGCCCCGAGCGTGCCGATGGTGGCCGCGCGCGCACCGAGATGCTCCAGCGCCGCAGCGAGCAGTTGCACGATCGAGGTCTTGCCGTTCGTTCCGGTCACGCCGACGACGTGCAGTGCGGCGGCGGGACGATCGAAGAAGCGCGCCGCGATTTCGCCGACGCGATCGCGCAGGCCGTCGATCCACACGACCGGCAGATTCGCGTATTCGAAAGCGACGGGCGCAGGACCTTCGGCGATCATCGCCGAAGCGCCCTGCGCCAGCGCCGCCGGGGCAAACGTGATGCCGTGCGCATTCGCGCCCTTGAGCGCGATGAAGGCGTCGCCCGCGCGCACGCGGCGCGAATCCAGGGTGAGGCCGGACACGCGAATGTCGCCGGTGACGTCGGCGATGCCAGCGAGCAATTCGCGCAGGGATTTGGCGCTCACGGCACCGCCTCCTCGTAACTCGTGTCGCCCGGCGGATAATCCGGCGCCTTGCTGCCCGGCTGGATCGGTGCGCCGGTGTCAGGTCCGCCCGCATACCAGTGCTGCACGTTGTCGGGAGCCACGTCGAGCAGGCGCAGCGCGCCGGTCATGACCTGGCTGAACACCGGCGCCGAAACGGTGCCGCCGAAATAGCCGCCTTGCGGATCGTGGATCACCACGACCGCGACCAGGCGCGGATTGCTCGCCGGCGCGAGGCCCGCGAACAGCGAGATGTAGCGGCTCTCGTAACCGCCGGCCACGGCCTGGCGCGACGTGCCGGTCTTGCCGGCGACGAGGTAGTTCGGCACCGCCGCACGCAACGCTGTGCCGCCGGGCGCGACCACGGTCTCTAGCATTTTCACGATCGTGCGCGCTAACTGCGGATCGATCACCGCCACGTCCGGATTGCGCACGCCCTTGACGAAGGTGGGCTGGCGCAGGCGGCCGCCGTCGGCAAGCGCCGCGTAGGCCTGGGCGAGTTGCAGCGTGGTCACGTTGAGGCCGTAGCCGTAGGCAATGGTCGCCTTCTCGATCACGCCCCAGCTGCGCGCGGGTGGCAGGAACCCCGGCGATTCGCCGGGGAACCCGCTGCCCGTGGACTCGCCGAAACCGAAACGATGGTCCATGTCGTACATGTCCTCGTTCGGCAGGGTCAGTGCGATCTTGGCCGCGCCGATGTTGCTCGAATGCGTGATCACGCCGGTGACGGTGAGCAGGCCGTGGTTGGCGACGTCGCGGATGATGTGCCCGGCGAGCACAAACGTGCCGGGATTCGTGTCGATCGGCGTATCCGGCGTCCACTTGCCGCTTTGCAGTGCGGTCGCGATCGTGAACGGCTTCATCGTCGAACCCGGTTCGACCACGTCGGTCACCGCGCGGTTGCGCCGGTAGGCGGGATCGGCGGCCGGCGCGTTCGGGTTGTACGAGGGCTGGTTGACCATCGCGAGGATTTCGCCGTTGGTCGCGTCGAGCACGACCATCGAGCCCGACTTGGCATGATGGTCGATGATCGCGGCCTTGAGGTCGCGGTAGGCCAG
>DASTAL010000111.1:0-6039 GCA_035712685.1 Rudaea sp.
ATCGGCAAGAGCGAACCGGCGACACTCAAGGTGGTCGAGCCGTGAAACCTTGCCTCCCGTTCCTTGCGCGCGCCGGCGCCGAGGGAGCGGGAGGCCTGCGCGCGCGCTCATTGCGGTTGCTCAAGCGCGCAGGAATCGCCGTCGCGGCGGTTCTCGCGATTGCCTTCGTGCTCGATCGCCTGTTTCCGCTGCCGCTGCCGGACGCCGACGGTGGCAGCACGGTGGTGCTGGCACGCAACGGCACGCCCCTGCGCGCATTTGCGGACATCGACGGTGCGTGGCGTTATCCGGTGACCCTCGACGACGTTTCGCCGCTGTACCTGCAGGCCCTGCTGACGTATGAGGATCGCTGGTTCTGGTGGCATCCCGGCGTGAATCCGATGGCGCTCGCACGTGCGTTCGCTCAACTCGTGCGTCACGGGCACATCGTTTCCGGCGGATCGACCCTGACCATGCAGGTTGCGCGCATCATCGATCCGCAGCCGCGCAGCCTCGGCGGAAAATTGCGCCAGATCCTGCGCGCGCTGCAACTCGAGGCGCATCTTTCAAAGCGTGAAATCCTCACCCTATATCTGAATCACGCCCCGTTCGGCGGCACCATCGAAGGCGTGGAAGCCGCGTCCTGGGCGTATCTGGGCAAACCCGCCTCGCGCCTGTCGCATGCGGAAGCGGCGTTGCTCGCGGTGTTGCCGCAATCGCCGACGCGGCTGCGCCCCGACCGTAATCCGCAGGCGGCACGGCTTGCGCGCGACAAGGTGCTCGCGCGCATGGCGGCACTGCATGCGTGGGATGTTGCCAGCGTGCGCGATGCGCGCATCGAGGGCGTGGCCGCGCGCGAACTGCAGGCGCCCCTGCACGCGGCCCTCCTCGCCGAACGCCTGCACGAGGCCCAGCCACAATCGCGACGAATCACCACGACGATCGACGCCGACCTGCAGCGTGCGCTGGAGGCGCGTGTCGCCGATTACCTCGGGCATTTGCCGGAGCGCACGTCCGCCGCCTTGCTCGTGGTCGACAACGCCACGCTCGAAGCGCGCGCCTACGTCGGCTCCGGCGCGTTCGGCGACGCCGCGCGCCTGGGGCACGTGGATATGGTGCGTGCCTGGCGATCGCCGGGGTCGACGCTAAAGCCTTTCCTGTACGGACTCGCGCTCGACGACGGGCTGATCGATTCGGAAAGCCTGCTCGTGGATGCGCCGCAATCGTTCGGCACGTATCGTCCCGGCAATTTCGACATGGCTTTCGCGGGGCCGGTTGCCGCGGCGGATGCGCTGCGCCAGTCGCTGAACGTGCCGGCGGTGGATTTGCTCGATCGCGTCGGTCCGGCGCGTTTCATGGCGCGCCTGGCGAATGCGGGATTGAGCATCCGCTTGCCGCGCGGCGTCGAACCGAATCTGTCCATCATCCTCGGCGGCGGCGGTGCGCGCCTGGAAGATCTGGCCGGTGCCTACACCGCGCTCAATCGTGGCGGTGTCGGTGGGCGCGTGCGTTTCACCCCGGCCGATCCGAGCGTGGATCGCCGCGTGCTGTCCGATGGCGCGGCCTGGATCGTGCGCACCATGCTCGAAGCCAATCCGCGTCCCGGCTACCGGCTCGACACCTTCGATCCCGGCACGCGGCCGCGCGTGGCCTGGAAGACCGGCACCAGCTACGGGTATCGCGACGCCTGGGCCATCGGTACGACGCGGCGTTACACGGTCGGGGTGTGGGTCGGGCGTCCGGACGGCACGCCGTTGCCCGGACAGTACGGCGCGGTCACCGCGCTGCCGCTGATGTTCGAGGCCATCGACGGATTGCCGCGCAACGCGCTGGCAGCCACGCCCGAACCGCCGCCGCGCAGCGTCACCGAAGCCGATGTGTGCTGGCCGCTGGGATTTGCGTTCGATCCCAAGCGTCCGGACCTGTGCCAGCAAAGGCGCACGGCGTGGATCCTCAATGGCGTGGTTCCGCCGACGCTGCCCGAGCGCGATGCCACGGTCTGGAGCGCGGGACTCGTGCAGGTGCGCGTGGATGCGCGCAGCGGACTGCGCCTGAGCCCGGGCTGCGACGCGCCAAGCGTCAAAGTCGTGGACATCGCGCGCTGGCCGGCACTGGCGTATCCATGGCTGTCGCCGGACCTGCGCCGCGCCAGCCGCGTCCCATCCCTGCAGACGGGCTGTGCCACCGATGGCATGGATGCGATGCAATCGATCCGCATCGACGGCATCGCCGACGGCGCGGCGATCGCCCGCGCGCCGAACAGCGTCAAGCCGGCGACCTTGCGCCTGCGCGCGCTGGGTGCCGAGCATGGGCATGTGCTGTGGCTGGTGAACGGCCGGCTGGAGGGGCAAACCAGCGCCGCGCAGCCGTTCGAGCATGCCTTTGCCGAGGCCGGCGAGCAGACCATCACGGCGCTGGCGGCGAGCGGGTCCTACGCGCAGTTGCAGATTCGCGTATTGCGTTAGGGCCACCCGGCCCAAGTCCTTGCGGTACTTTATTTTTTCCTGGAATCCGGCTACCATGCGCGGCTCCCGAGTCGCAGTTCGCCCGTTCGTTGGGGCCGATGCGTTCGCATCCACGGCTCGGGACACAACGTACCCGATAAATTCAACGGTAAATAAACATGGTCAAGATTCGTCTCTCCCGCGGCGGCGCCAAAGGCCGTCCGTTCTATCACATCGTTGTCGCCGACGAGCGCAAGGCGCGCGACGGCCGCAACATCGAGCGCGTGGGTTTCTACAACCCGGTCGCCGCCGGCAAGGATGTGCGCCTGCAGCTCGACACCGAAAAGGTCAATGCCTGGGTCGCCAAGGGCGCGCAGTTGTCCGACAAGGTGCGCTGGCTGATGAAGGAAGCCGGCAAGCAGGCCAAGGCGGCCTGATCCGACGCACGTGTCCGCCGATCGACTGTTGACGGTCGGCAGGATCGTCGGTCTGCACGGGGTGGATGGCTGGGTCAAGCTGGAGTCCTGGACTGAACCGCGTTTGCGGATTTTTTCCTATCGACCGTGGCGTGTGTCGCTGTCTGGATCGGAATTCGAAGTCGCCGCAGCGCAAGGGCATGAGCAGGGCAAGGGCATGGTTGCCAAGCTGCCCGGCTGCGACGACCGCGATGCGGCGGCGAAGCTGGTCGGCGCGACGATCCAGGTTCCACGTTCGGCGTTGCCGAAACCCAAGCGCGGCGAGTACTACTGGACCGATCTGGAAGGCCTCGCCGTCGTCACCGTTGAAGGAGTCGATCTGGGCAAGGTCAGCCACCTGTTCGCGACCGGTGCGAACGACGTGCTGGTGGTGCGTGGCGAGCGCGAACGCCTGATCCCGTTCGTGACCGGGCAGTTCGTCAAGTATGTGGATTTGAAAGCGGGACGGATCACCGTGGATTGGGACGCCGATTTTTGATGCGTATCGATGTGGTTACGCTGTTCCCCGACTTCGTCGCCCAGTGCGCCGGGATCGGCGTGATCGGCAGGGCGCAGGAACGCGGGTTGCTGGCGGTGCATACGTGGAATCCGCGCGACTACGCCACCGACGCCTACCGCCGCGTGGACGAGCGACCGTTCGGTGGCGGACCGGGCATGGTGATGCTGATCGATCCGCTGCGCGCGGCCCTGAACGCGGCGCGGACGGCGGCGGCGGAGCCGGCCAAGACGATTTACCTCAGCCCGCAGGGACGGCGGCTGGACCAGGCCAAGGTGGCCGAACTCGCGCAACGGGAACGATTGATCCTGTTGTGCGGGCGCTACGAAGGCGTGGACGAGCGGTTGTTGCGGCACGAGGTCGACGAGGAGCTTTCCATCGGCGACTACGTGCTGTCGGGGGGCGAGCTGCCGGCGGCGGTGCTGATCGATGCGATCGGACGGCTGCAGGAGGGCGCGCTGAACGACGCGGAATCGGCCCGGCAGGATTCGTTTTCCGACGGACTGCTGGATTGCCCGCACTACACCCGGCCGGAGCGCCATGAACTGGGTGCGGTGCCCGAGGTGCTCACGTCAGGCGACCATGCGGCAATCGCGCGCTGGCGCCGGAAACAGGCCCTTGGACGGACCTGGCAGCGCCGGCCAGACCTTTTGGACAATCTGAAGCTGAATCGAGAAGACGAAAAACTTTTACTTGAATTTCAACAAGATACGAAATTTTAATCAAATCGGCCGTAAATCCGCCGAAATATCGGCATATAATCCAGCCCAACAAGTGGTGAATACATGAACATCCTGCAGCAATTCGAATCCCGGCAAATTTCGCGCAAGCTGCCCGACTTCGGGCCCGGCGACACGGTCGTCGTGAACGTGAAGGTGAAGGAAGGCAACCGCGAACGTGTGCAAGCCTACGAAGGCGTCTGCATCGCGAAGAAGAACGCGGGCCTGAACTCGGCATTCACGGTGCGCAAGATTTCGCATGGCACCGGCGTGGAGCGCGTGTTCCAGACGCACTCGCCGGCGATCGATTCGGTTGCGGTCAAGCGTCGCGGCAAGGTGCGCGGCGCGAAGTTGTATTACCTGCGCGGGCTGGAAGGCAAGGCCGCGCGCATTCAGGAAGATCTGGCCAAGCACGCCGCGGCCGAGTAACGCGCATCATCCCTCTTGGAGCATTGAGTCGCGTCTGTGCTCCTCGTCCAAGGCGACCGTCAGCAATGGCGGTCGCTTTGTCTTTTCTGGATTATCGAAAAACCGGGCATCCTGCCGCGGTTTCCGATCAAACGGCCGCGGCAAGGCCGCGTCACGTTTGCCGAATCGGCTCCAGAACAGTCGATTCGCGGCACCTCCGTGTGCCGAGTTCGCTGCTTCGCGTCGCGCATTGCGGTTGAATTTTGCACGCTGCGGCCATATGCGGATGGCATTCATTTTCTTGAGGAAATCCCATGACCGCCGCCGCTGAAACCCGCCCGTTCGAAGCCGAAGTCGCCCAGGTCCTGCACCTGGTCACGCATTCGCTGTATTCGCACAAGGAAATCTTCCTGCGCGAGCTGATCTCCAACGCCTCCGACGCCTGCGACAAGCTGCGCTTCGAGGCGCTGGGCAAGCCGGAACTTCTGGCCGGCGACAGCGAATTGCATGTCGACGTCTCCGTCGACAAGGGGGCACGCACGATCACGATCCGCGACAACGGCATCGGCATGACGCGCGAGGAAGTCGTCGCCAACATCGGCACCATCGCCAGTTCCGGCACGCGCAAGTTCCTCGAAGCGCTGTCCGCCGAGAAGAAGGCCGACGCCAACCTGATCGGCCAGTTTGGCGTCGGCTTCTATTCGGCCTTCGTCGTGGCCGACAAGGTCACCCTGGTCACGCGCAAGGCCGGTGCGGCGGCGGGCGAGGGCGTGCGCTGGGAGTCGTCCGGCAGCGGTGAATACACGCTTGCCGGCGCGGATGTCGCCGAGCGCGGAACCGCCGTGACCTTGCACCTGAAGGCCGACGAGGATGAATTCCTGCAGGATTGGCAATTGCGCAGCCTGATCGCGCGCTATTCCGACCACATTGGCTTCCCGATCCGGATGCCGAAGGACAAGGACGGCAAACCGTCCGAGGAATGGGAGGTCGTCAACCAGGCTTCCGCACTGTGGACGCGGCCCAAGTCCGAGCTGAAAGACGAGGAATATCAGGCGTTCTACAAGCACATCTCGCACGATTTCAACGATCCGCTTGCATGGACGCACAACCGCGTCGAGGGCAACCAGAATTTCACTTCGCTGCTGTATCTGCCAGCGCAGGCGCCGTTCGACCTGATGCTCGGCGGGCGCGACGAGCGCAAGGGACTCAAGCTTTACGTCAAGCGCGTCTTCATCATGGATGCGGCCGAACAGTTGTTGCCGTCCTACCTGCGTTTCGTGCGCGGCGTGGTCGATTCCGACGACCTGCCGCTCAACGTCAGCCGCGAGATCCTGCAGCAGAACCGCAATCTGGAAAAGCTCAAGTCCGCCTGCACGCGCCGCGTGCTCGATCTTCTGGACAAGCTGGCGAAGGATGAACCCGAGAAGTTCACCACGTTCTGGAACACGTTTGGCAACGTGTTCAAGGAAGGAGTCGCCGAGGATTTCGCGAACAAGGAACGCATCGCCAAGCTGCTG
>DASTAL010000112.1:0-1906 GCA_035712685.1 Rudaea sp.
GCACGAAAGCCTGCGCGGCTACGCCAAGCACCTGCGCGTGTTCAGCACCACGATCTTCGGCGGTGTGAGCATGGGTCCGCAGATGGACGCGCTGCGCCGCGGCGTCGACGTGCTCGTGGCCACGCCCGGCCGCCTGATCGATCACATGGAACGGCGCACGCTGGATTTGTCCGGCATCGAAATCCTCGTGCTCGACGAAGCCGACCGCATGCTCGACATGGGCTTCCTGCCCGCGATCCGGCGCGTCCTCGGCGCGCTGCCGAAGAACCGCCAGACCCTGCTGTTCTCGGCCACCTTCGCCGACGAGATCAAGAAGATCGCCGCGCAGTTCATGCGCGATCCGTCCGAAATCCAGGTCGCCGCGCGCAACAGCGTGGCCGCGACGATCACGCATCGCGTGCATCCGGTCGATGCCGCGCGCAAGCGCGACCTGCTGCTGCACCTGTTGAGCGAGGACAGCCGCCGCCAGACCCTGGTGTTCGGCCGCACCAAGCATGGCGCGGACAAGCTGTGCAAATTCCTCGACGCTTCGGGCCTGCGTACCGCCGCCATCCACGGCAACAAGAGCCAGAACGCGCGCACGAAGGCGCTCAAGGAATTCAAGAGCGGCAAGATCACCGTGCTCGTCGCCACCGACATCGCGGCGCGCGGGCTCGACATCGACCAGCTGCCGATCGTGGTCAATTACGACCTGCCGATGGTCGCCGAGGACTACGTGCACCGCATCGGCCGCACCGGCCGTGCCGGGGCCGACGGACTTGCCGTTTCGCTGGTCGCACACGAGGAAGCGCGCCTGCTGCGCGATATCCGCCGCCTGCTCAAGCAGGACATCGCGGTCGAGAACGTGGCTGGATACGAGCCGTCGCGTCCGCTCAACCTGGAATCGCCCGGACCCGCGCCCGGCAGGCCCGGCAAGCCGCGCAACCCGAACCACGCGCGCCGTCCGCATGCGCAGCCGCAGAACAAGCCGCACAACGCAGCAAACAAGAAGCCGCGATTCTGGCAGGGCAAACGCGACGCGCGCAAGGCGTAAGTCGCGTCAAATGGCGACGCTGGTTTCCAGCGCCGCCGTGCGGCCCTTCAATCGCGGCCCGAGATAGCAATGCGTGCCGCAGGGAACCAGCCCTGCGGCGCGGAATTCACGCAGATACCAGCGCGCCGGCCTGGGGATGAAACCCTCACGGTCGCCGTCCGGTTCGTCTTCGCGCGCGAACAATTCCAGAAACGCCACGCCGTCGAGCATCTCGACCATTCCGTGCAAGCCGCGCCGCAACTCCGGCGTGCGCACGTAGTGCAGCGCGTCGGAACAGACGATGAGATCGAAGTCGCGCGCGAAGCGCAGGTGTTCGAGATCGCCGAATCGCGCCAAGCGCAGGTTGCGCGAGGGCCCGTAGCGCGCGATCGCGTACTCGCTGCTGTCCAGGCCGAGATAGTCGACGGTGGGGCGCAGGCGTTTCAGCGGCGCGCGCCACACGCCTTCGCCGCAGGCGATGTCGAGCACGTTGACGATGCGCCGACCGAGATAGTATTCGGCGGTCGCTACGGCAAGCGCGACCTTGCGTTCCAACTCGCTGCGCGACGCGACCGCGTGGCGCGGATGGCGATACCACTTGTCGAAATAAGCGCGGTCGTAGGTTTTCGCCATTCAGGAACCTTTGCATGATCGTCGCAAGCGAAGGCATGTTGCGTGCCGCCAGCGCGCAGGAACCGGAGTTTACTCAGCTGTAAATGAGGATTCCGAGCACTGCCGGCACGCGAGATGTCGAGCGCAGCAGATTATCAGAGGTTCCTAACGCAAGGATGCGTTGATCTTCGCCAATGTCGCCGCACCGGGGCTCAAGTCTTTTGACGCAAGCCGGTTGAGCGGCACCGTCGCCGTGTTCAGGTGCCCGTGCAGGTCGTGCGC
>DASTAL010000113.1:0-5472 GCA_035712685.1 Rudaea sp.
CTGCGTCAATTGCAGGTTCACCCGCGAGGGCGCGAGGTAGACGAGTTCGCCGGCGGCATCCAGGGCCAGGTTCATCGCCGCCTTGTCGCGGAAATCGGCGAGCATCTTTTCGTCATTGCAGCGGATCCAGCGCGCCGTCGACACGGTGACGTTCTCGAACGCGCAGTCGACCCCGTATTCGTCCTTGAGCCGGTAGGCGACCACGTCGAACTGCAGCACGCCGACCGCGCCGAGGATCAGGTCGTTGCTCATCAGCGGCCGGAAGAATTGCGTCGCCCCCTCCTCGGACAGCTGCGCGAGTCCCTTCGTGAGCTGCTTCATCTTCAGCGGATCCTTCAGGCGCGCGCGGCGGAACAGTTCCGGCGCGAAGTTCGGGATGCCGGTGAAACTCAGCGACTCGCCTTCGGTGAATGTGTCGCCGATGGAAATCGTGCCGTGGTTGTGGATGCCGATCACATCGCCGGGATAGGCCTTTTCCACGATGTCGCGTTCGCTGGCCATGAAGGTGAGCGCATTGGCGAGCTTGATTTCCTTGGCCGTGCGCACGTGAAACGCCTTCATGCCGCCGTCGAATTCGCCGGAGCAGATGCGCATGAACGCGACGCGGTCGCGGTGCTGCGGATCCATGTTTGCCTGGATCTTGAACACGAAGCCGGTAAGTTTTCCTTCTTCCGGATTCACCTCGCGCGTGGTAGTCGCGCGCGGCCTGGGCGAGGGCGCATGCTCGACGAAGAAATCCAGCAGCAGCTGCACGCCGAAATTGTTCACCGCCGAACCGAAGAACACCGGCGTCTGCCGGCCATCGAGATAGGCCTGCGCATCGAACGGATGCGACGCGCCCTCGACCAATTCCAGTTCGTCGCGCAGTTCGTGCAGCATGTCGGCGCCGATCTTCGCCGCGAGCGCGGGATCGTCCAGCGAGGCGAAGATGGTCGAATCCTGACGCGTGAAATTGCGCCCCGGCTCGAACACGTGCACCTCGCCGCTGACCAAGTGGTAGACACCCTTGAGCCGCGAACCCATGCCGATCGGCCAGGTGATCGGCGCGCACTGGATCTTCAGCACCGACTCGACCTCGTCGAGCAGCTCGATCGGCGAGCGGCCCTCGCGGTCGAGCTTGTTGATGAAGGTCATGATTGGCGTGTCGCGCAGGCGGCACACGTCCATCAGCTTGATCGTGCGTTCCTCCACGCCCTTCGCGCAGTCGATCACCATCAACGCCGAGTCGACCGCCGTGAGCACGCGGTAGGTGTCCTCGCCGAAGTCGGCGTGGCCAGGCGTGTCGAGCAGGTTGACGATGCGGCCCTCGTAGGGGAACTGCATCACCGACGAGGTGACCGAGATGCCGCGCTCCTTTTCCAGCGCCATCCAGTCCGAGGTTGCATGCCGCGCCGCCTTGCGGCCCTTCACGCTGCCCGCCATCTGGATCGCGCCGCCGAACAGCAGCAGCTTTTCCGTGAGCGTGGTCTTGCCCGCGTCCGGATGCGAGATGATGGCGAACGTGCGTCGGCGCCGGGTTTCGTCAGGTTGGGTCATCGCGGGTCGCGGCGCATGCCACGGTCGGAAAAGGCGCGGGATTATACGCGAGGCGCACTTCGGCCGTCGCCGCGCATGGCCATGCGCGGCGCGTTGATCGCTTTGACCGAACCCCTCGCGTTGCGCTCGATGCGGGGAATGGGCACACTCGACGTGGCGGAGCAGCTTGAACCAAAGCCGAACTGAAGAAGAAGGCTTTTGGGATTGATGCGATAGTCATTCGCCTCTTGCGAGGCAGGCGGGGGAGACTGCCCATGATCACGTTGCCGACACGCACGCGTCGGTTCAACTTCGGTTTTGCCTTGTTCGCGCTGATCGCCGCGCAAGCCTGTGCGGCACCGTTGCCGGATGCCGCCGCCATCGCCCGGCAGGGCAACGGCAAGGGCGCGCTGGCCTGTGCGACTTGTCATGGCGTGGACGGAGGCGGGCAGGCCGCGGCGGGTTTTCCCCGTCTCGCCGGACTCGATGCCGTCTACCTGGAACGCCAACTCGACAGTTATGCCAACGGCACCCGCAGCGGGCCGGTGATGGCGCCGATGGCGAACGCCCTGAGCCAGGACGAACGCCATGCGCTCGCCGGGTACTACAGCCGCCTGTCCATCCCGACGGCCGCGGCAAATGGAGCGTCCAAACCCGGCGACGATCCGCTGGGCAAGGAATTGGCCATGCGCGGACGCTGGAGCAAACAGGTGCCGGCCTGCATCGCCTGCCACGGCCCGCAGGGCGTCGGCGTGGGCGCGGATTTCCCGCCGCTCGCTGGCCAGCCGGCCACGTACATCGCGAACCAACTGCGCGACTGGCAAGCGGGCACACGCAAGAACGATCCGCTCGACATGATGCGCCGCATTTCGGTGGCGCTCGAGGCGCCCGACGTCACGGCCGTGTCCGAATGGTTCGCCGCGCAACCGGCGGTGCTGAAGGGAGAACGGCCATGAATACGCTCAGGCAGGCAATCCTTGCCGGCGTGATCGCCGGTGCACTGGCGTTCACCGCGGCGCATGCGTCCGGACCCGCGGCGGCGAAGGCCTCCGGGCTGGCGGCCGCAGACGCAGCGGCTTCCGATTCCAGCACCCTGCCGCCATTCACGCCACCGCCGGATTCGGCGATTCCCGACGATCCATTCGGCGCGATGGTGCGCCGGGGCCGCGATATCTTCACCAACACCCAGAAGTATGCGAAGCAGTACGTCGGCAATGGCCTCAATTGCCAGAATTGCCACCTCGATGCCGGGCGTCGCGCGAACTCGGGTCCGCTGTGGGCGGCGTATGTGCGGTATCCGCGCTACCTTTCCAAGAACGACACCGTCAACACGTATGCCGAGCGGCTGCAAGGTTGTTTCGAATACAGCATGAACGGCAAGCCGCCGCCCGCCGACAGCGAGATCATCAAGGCCTTGACCACGTATTCCTACTGGCTCGCCACCGGTGCGCCGACCGGCAAGGATCTGGCCGGCTTCGACTATCCCAAGCAAGGCTTCGCGTCGCCCGAGGCCCCCGGTTACGAACGCGGCCGGAAGGTCTACGAGAAGGATTGCGCCCTGTGCCACGGCAATGACGGCCAGGGCCAGAAGGTCGCTGGCGCCTACGTGTTCCCGCCGCTGTGGGGGACGGAGTCCTTCAACTGGGGCGCCGGCATGCAGCAACTGGACATAGCGGCGGCCTTCATCAAGGCCAACATGCCGCTCAGTCTTGGCGGAACCCTGGACGATCAGGATGCCTGGGACGTGGCGTATTTCATGGACGCCCACGAACGTCCGCAGGACCCGCGTTTCACCGGTAATGTCGCGCAAACCCGCAAGCGCTACCACGACAGCAAATGGTCACTGTATGGGAAGGAAATCAATGGCCACGTGCTCGGCAGCGGTGGTGCCGGATCAGGGCGATGAAATCGGACGTGGACGCAACTCAGGTTTTGATGCGCGCCGCTTGAACGGCGCGCATCACCGCCGGCCCATCGGCCGATCGCTCAGCACTCGATCACGTTCACCGCCAGCCCGCCGCGGCTGGTTTCCTTGTACTTGTCCTGCATGTCGCGTCCCGTATCGCGCATCGTCTTGATGACTTTGTCGAGGCTGACGCGGTGCTTGCCGTCGCCGCGCATGGCCATGCGCTGCGCGTTGATCGCCTTGACCGAACCCATCGCGTTGCGCTCGATGCAGGGAATCTGCACGAGGCCGCCGATGGGATCGCAGGTGAGGCCGAGGTTGTGCTCCATACCGATCTCGGCGGCGTTCTCGACTTGGTAGATCGTGCCGCCGAGCGCGGCGGTCAATCCGCCCGCGGCCATCGAGCAGGCGACGCCGACTTCGCCCTGGCAGCCGACTTCGGCGCCGGAAATCGAAGCGTTTTCCTTGTATAGCAGTCCGATCGCCGCGGCGGTGAGCAGGAAATCGAGAATGCCCTGTTCGTTCGCGCCGGGAATGAAACGATGGTAGTAGTGGAGCACGGCGGGAATGATGCCCGCGGCGCCATTCGTCGGCGCGGTGACGACACGGCCGCCCGCGGCGTTCTCCTCGTTCACCGCGAGCGCGTAGAGGTTCACCCAGTCCAGGATCGTGAGCGGATCCTTGAGCGCGGCTTCGGGACGCTCTTTCAGTTCATGGCACATCGCCGGCGCACGCCGTTGCACATGCAACCCGCCGGGCAGGGTGCCGGCTTCGCGCATGCCGCGCGCGACGCAATCGGACATGGCTTTCCAGATGTGCAGCAGTCCGGCGCGGATTTCCGCTTCGCTGCGCCAGGCCGTCTCGTTCTCGAACATGATCTGGGCGAAGGACTTGCCGGACTCCTCGCAGATCTTCAGCAATTCGTCGCCGCTGCTGAACGGATGCGGTAGCGCCGTCGTGTCGGCCACGATGCGATTCTCGGCGGCTTCGTCGGGATTGACCACGAAGCCGCCACCGACGGAATAATAGTCGCGTGCAGCCAGATCATTGCCCGCGGCATCATAGGCGGAAAAGCGCATGCCGTTGCTGTGGTAGGGCAGCTTGGTGCGCTTGTTGAAGACGAGGTCGGTCTTCTCGTCGAACGCGATTTCGTGTTTGCCAAGCAGGCGGATCTTCTTCGTCGAACGGATGCGTTCGAGTCGCGCCGGAATCGAATCGGGATCGATCTTGTCGGGCCATTCGCCCTCGAAACCGCACAGCACGGCCTTGTCCGTGCCGTGGCCGCGTCCGGTGTGCGCGAGCGATCCGAACAGTTCCGCGCGCACGCGCGTCACGCGATCCAGCACGCCGCCTTCCTCCAGCCAGCGCGTGACGAAGCGCGCCGCCGCACGCATCGGGCCGACCGTGTGCGACGAGGAGGGACCAATGCCGATTTTGAACAGATCGAACGTACTAACCGCCACGATGTATTCCTTTCGCGTTTGCGCCGGTATTCTACGCCTTACCATGCGACTCACACTTTTCCAGCGCGACGACTGCCGGTTGTGCGACCTGGCGCTCGAGGTGCTCGCGCAGGCGCGCGTGCCGGATTTTTCCAGCATCTTCATCGACGACGATGCCGCGCTGGAAGCGCGCTATGGCGAGCGCGTGCCGGTGCTGCGCAATGAAGATTCCGGATGCGAGCTGAACTGGCCTTTCGATGCGGATGCGCTGCGGGAATTCCTGGGTGGCTAGAACTGCCAGGTCAGCAGCAATTGCTGGCCATCCGTGCCCAGCGTTGGCGCGAATGCGGAATTCTGTTCGCGCAGGCGGCGGTTGAAATCCACCAGGTGATGGCCGATCAGGCCACCGATGAGCGCGCCGGCGACCACGTCCGAGGTCCAGTGCGCATCCTGTTCGATGCGTGCGTAGCCGACGAGCCCGGCGATGCCGTAGGCGCCGATGTCGACCCAGACCGAGTCGTAATGGGTGGCGATGACCGAGGCGAAGGCGAATGCGCCGGTGGCATGGCCTGACGGAAACGAGTAATCGCCCTGCAACGGCGCGAAATG
>DASTAL010000114.1:0-1224 GCA_035712685.1 Rudaea sp.
TGAATTGCTGGCGCGACAGTCCTCGCCCGACAACGATCAGGCCCTCACCACCCTGCGCGCATCGGCCTCGCAGATGGATACGGCTTTGCGCGAAAGCCGCGAACGCATGCAACTCGTGCAGAAGCAGATGGCGCAGAACGACCAGGAACGCCAGGAAGCGCAGGCGAAGTTCGACCAGGCACGCGCGCAACTCGCGCTCGAGCATGCGCAGAACGAGAGCTCGAAGCAATTGCTCAAGCTGATGGAAGCGCAGTTGTCCGAAAAGCGCCAGGAACTTGCCAGCCAGCGTATGCAGATGGCAAGCCTGCAAAGCCAGATCGATGGCGCCAAGTACGCCTCACTGCCGCCGGGATTCGCCACGGCCAGCCTGACCGGCGATTTGCGCGTGGAAATCCTGCAGCCCGCGCTTGCCGTCACGCGCGGCTTGAACAAGCCGGCGGCATCCGTGCCGCCCGCGCAAAACGGCATCGACGTGGTCGGACGCGTGCAGGCGCCGGCGGGCCTGACTTCGGTCACGCTGAACGGCCAGACCGTGGCGGTCGGTGCGGGCGGCTTGTTCAGGACCCACGTGGCATTGGCGGGCGGCAACGACACCGCGGTGCGCGTTGCCGCCTCCGACAAGACCGGAGGCGAGGCGGTACTGGACTTCATGCTCCTGCCGGGGCCGGGCGGCAAGGCCGTGCGCGAGACGGCGCCGAGCGGGCAGTCGCTGCCAGCCGGCGTGCGCCTGGGCAAGTATTACGCGCTGATCATCGGCAACGACAGTTACGCCGCATTCCCGGCGTTGGGCAGCGCCGCTGAAGACGCCAAGGCAGTGGCCGGCGTGCTGCAATCGCGCTACGGCTACGACGTCAAGCTGCTCGCGAACGCAAACCGGTTCGAGATCCTGTCCGCGCTCAACGACATGCGCGAAGCGTTGACCGACAAGGACAACCTGCTTGTGTACTACGCCGGACACGGCGAAATCGATGCCTCGCGGCAAGGCTACTGGCTGCCGGTGGACGCACAGCTGAACCAGCCGAACAGCTGGATATCCAACCGCGCGATCAGC
This sequence comes from Rudaea sp., assembly GCA_035712685.1. Lineage (GTDB taxonomy): Bacteria > Pseudomonadota > Gammaproteobacteria > Xanthomonadales > Rhodanobacteraceae > Rudaea. The sequence continues at coordinate 1,052 of DASTAL010000114.1, forward strand.
GACATCCTCACGACCATGCAGGCCCGACATGTGCTGGTGATCGCCGACTCGTGCTATTCGGGCACGATGACGCGCTCGGCGCTCGCCACGTTTGGTGGTGGCATGGCCGACAACGTCTGGGGCGACTGGGTCAAGACCATGAGCGCCGGCCGTTCGCGCACGGCGCTGACCTC
>DASTAL010000115.1:0-3348 GCA_035712685.1 Rudaea sp.
GAACAGCGCGAGCGCGGCCAGCTGCGTGGTGAATGCCTTGGTCGAGGCGACGCCGATCTCCGGGCCGGCGCGCGTCATCAGCGTGAGCGCCGATTCGCGCACGATCGAGGACTCGGGCACGTTGCACACCGCCAGCGTCGCCACGTAGCCGCGCGTCTTGGCGAGTTTGAGTGCGGCCAGCGTATCCGCGGTTTCGCCGGACTGGCTGATCGTGACGAACAGCGTGTCCGTAGGCACCACCGCGTCGCGGTAGCGGTATTCGGAAGCGATCTCGACGTTGCACGGCACGCCGGCCAGGCTTTCGATCCAGTAGCGTGCCACCAGCGCCGCGTGGTAGCTCGAGCCGCAGGCGATGAGATGCACGCAGCGCGTCTTCGTCAGCAGTTCACGCGCGCCGACTCCGAAGATCTCGGTGAGGATATGACCGCCGGCGATGCGGCCTTCGAGCGTGTCCGCGAGCGCCTGCGGCTGCTCGTGGATTTCCTTGAGCATGTAATGGCGATACTCGCCGCGTTCGACGGCGTCCGCGCCGAAATGCGCCTGCTTGACCGGGCGGTCGACCTTGGCGCCGTGTTCGTCGTAGATCGTGATGCCATCGACCGTCGCGTCGGCGATGTCGCCTTCGGCAAGATAAATGAAGCGCCGCGTCACCGGCAGCAGGGCGTGGATGTCCGAGGCGATGAATTGCTCGCCGTCGGCCAGGCCCGCCACCATCGGACTGCCGCGGCGCGCGCCGATCACGCGCCCGGGCTCACGCTTGCTGATCACGGCGATCGCGTAGGCGCCGCGCAGGCGCGGCAGGGTCTTGCGCACCGCCGTCAGCAGGTCGTCGCCTTCGTTCTGATGGTGTTCGATCAGATGGGCAATGACTTCGGTGTCGGTATCGGAGGCGAACGCGAAGCCGAGCGCCTTCAGTTCGGCGCGCAGTTCCTCGTGGTTCTCGATGATGCCGTTGTGCACGACGGCGATGTTGCCGCGCGACACCATCGGATGCGCGTTCACCGTGTTCGGCACGCCATGCGTGGCCCAGCGCGTGTGCGCGATGCCGGTGGTGCCGGCGATGGGTTGCGCCGCATGCAGGGTCTCCAACTCATGCACCTTGCCCTTGGTGCGCACGCGCTCCAGGCCCTTGTCGGTGAGCAGGGCGATGCCGGCCGAATCGTAGCCGCGATATTCCAGCGCCTTGAGCCCGGCGATCAGCGTGCCCACCACATCGCGCCGCGCGGCGGCGCCGACTATTCCACACATGGACGAATCCTCGAAATCCCGTGCGTATTTTAGCCGTAGCACGGCTTAATACGCGGTTATTTCGGGGTTTTTTGCGGGCGTTTCCAGTCCGGGATCGTGCGCTGCTGCGGGCGCGCGACGGTGAGTTTGCCCGGCGGCGCATCCGCGCTGATCGTCGAGCCGGCGCCGATGGTGGAATCCTTGCCGATGGTGACCGGCGCGACGAGCGCGGAGTTGGAGCCGATGAAGGCGCCGTCTTCGATCGTGGTGCGGTGCTTGTTCACGCCGTCGTAATTGCAGGTGATGGTGCCGGCGCCGATGTTGACGTTGGCGCCGATCCCCGCATCACCGAGGTAGCTCAGGTGGTTCGCCTTGGAATTCTCGCCCAGCGTGGCGTTCTTCACCTCGACAAAATTGCCGACCTGGGCGCCGCGCGCCAGTTCCGTGCCGGGCCGCAGCCGCGCATAGGGACCGATGTTACAGGCGCCGTGGGCAGTTACACCGTCGAGATCGCAATGCGCATGCACGACGGTGCCGGCGGCGAGGTTGGAATCCCTGACCCGGCAGAACGGTCCGATGCGCACGCCGTCGCCCAGTTCGACGCGACCTTCGAATAGGCAATCGACATCGATTTCCACATCGCCGCCGCAGACGAGGTCACCGCGCTGGTCGAAACGCGCCGGATCGGCAAGACGCACGCCACGCTCGCACAGCGCGCGTGCCTGGCGTTGCTGGAAGTGACGCTCCAGTTGCGCGAGCTGCCAGGCGTCGTTCGCGCCGAAGGCCTCGCGTTCGTCGCGACAGTTCAGGATCGCCGCGGGCATGCCTTCGGCGGACGCCTGGGCGAACACATCGGTAAGGTAGAACTCGCCCTGTGCGTTGTGGTTGTCCAGGTTGTGGGTCCACACGCGCAGGCGGCGTGCGTCGGCGGCGAGGATCCCCGTATTCACCGTTGTGATCGTGCGCTGGTCGGGCGTGCAGTCGCGGTCTTCCACCACGGCGCGCACCTGGCCCAGGCCATCGCGGATCACGCGGCCGTAGCCGCGCGGATCGAACAGTTCGGCGGCGAGCAGGGCAAGCGGCCCGTCGCTGTCGCAAAGGGGCTTGAGGGTGGCGGCGCGGATCAGCGGCACGTCGCCGTACAGCACCAGCACGCGTGCCGCTTCCGGCACCTGCGCGAGCGCAAGCTGCATGGCGTGGCCGGTGCCGCGCTGTTCGGCCTGGTGCACCCAGCCGAGGTCGGATTGGTCGACGAAAGCCGCGCGTACGGCGTCGCCGCGATGGCCGTAAACGATGTGGATCTGCGCCGGATTCAATTCTCGCGCGCTGGCCACGACGTGCGCCAGCATCGGCTTTCCGGCGAGCGGCAGCAGGACCTTCGGCAGCGCCGAATGCATGCGCTTGCCCTCGCCGGCGGCGAGAATGACGATGTGGAGTGGATTCATGCGTCTACGATAGCGCACGAACGTGGCGCGGATCGAGTTTTTTGGCGGCCATTCGCCGGCAGCTAACAACAACGCCGGCTTGCGCCGGCGTCATTGTTCGACGCTCGGAGCGTACTCAGTGCCGCATCTGCTTGCGCAACTGCTCGATGGCGCGCAACTGCGCGATGGCCTGCAGAAGTTCGGCCTGGGCCTGTGCGATTTCCACGGCGTCGGCGCGATTGGCGAGCAGGCGTTCGGCGTTTTCCTTGGCACGGCGAGCGGCAGCTTCGTCCAGGTCCTTGGCACGGATCGCCGTGTCGGCGAGCACGGTCACGACCTGCGGCTGCACTTCGAGGATGCCGCCGGAGACGTAGAAGAACTGTTCCTCGCCGTTTTCGGCGAGCACGCGCACCTGGCCCGGCTTCAGGCGCGTGATCAGCGGTGCGTGGCGCGGCGCGATGCCGAGCTCGCCGGCCTCGCCGGTGGCGATGACCATCTTCGCCTCGCCGCGGAAAATCTCGGCCTCGGCGCTGACGATGTCGCAACGGATGGTGGTCATGTCCGTGCCTTAGGCCGCTTTCTTCTCGGCCATCTTCTTGGCCTTCTCGAATGCTTCCTCGATGCCGCCGACCATGTAGAACGCCTGCTCAGGCAGGTGGTCGCATTCGCCGTCGCAAATCATCTTGAAGCCGCGGAT
>DASTAL010000116.1:0-7374 GCA_035712685.1 Rudaea sp.
GTCAGCACCACCATGGCGACGGCAGGCCACCACATCAGGCGTGAATCCATGCGCTCAGGACCCTTTGCGCTCGACCAGGAGCTTCTTGATTTCGCCGATCGCCTTGGCCGGATTCAGTCCCTTCGGGCAGGTGTTCGTGCAGTTCATGATGGTGTGACAGCGGTAGAGCTTGAACGGGTCTTCCAGTTCGTCCAGGCGCGCGCCGGTATCCTCGTCGCGCGAATCGGCGATCCAGCGGTAGGCCTGCAAGAGGATCGCCGGGCCGAGGTACTTGTCGGGATTCCACCAGTAGCTGGGACACGCCGTGGAACAGCACGCGCACAGGATGCATTCGTACAACCCATCGAGCTTTTTCCGATCCTCCACCGATTGCAGCCGCTCGGAGTCCGGTGGCGGCGCGCTCTGCGTGCGGATCCATGGCTTGATCGAAGCGTGCTGCGCATAGAAATGGGTCAGGTCCGGAACCAGGTCCTTGACCACCGGCATGTGCGGCAGCGGATAGATGCTGACGTCGCCCTTGCAGTCGCCGATCGCCTTGGTGCAAGCCAGCGTGTTGCCACCATCGATGTTCATCGCGCAGGAACCGCAGATGCCCTCGCGGCAGGAACGCCGGAACGTCAGCGTCGAATCGACCTCGTTCTTGATCTTGATCAGAGCATCCAGGACCATCGGCCCACAGGTGGCGAGATCGACTTCGTATTCGTCGACACGCGGGTTTTCCGCGTCGTCCGGATTCCAGCGATAGATGCGGAATGTGCGCACGTCTTTCGCGCCCGCCTTGGCCGGGTATTTCTTGCCCTTGCGGACCTTGGAATTCTTCGGCAGTGTGAACTCGGCCACGTCGCTCTCCGTTGTGTTCAGTACACCCGCGCCTTCGGCGGCACGGCTTCCACTTCGCTCGTCATCGGTTGCATGTGCACCGGACGGTAATCGAACGTCGCCTTGCCATTGGCATCGACGCCAACCAGCGTGTGCTTCATCCAGTTGGCGTCGTCGCGGTTCGGGAAGTCCTCGCGCGCGTGCGCGCCACGACTTTCGTGGCGCTGCTCGGCCGAATACATCGTCGCCACGGCCTGCCCGAGCAGGTTGTGCAGTTCCAGCGTTTCGATGAGGTCGGAATTCCAGACCAGCGAGCGATCGGTCACCTTGACATCGGCGAACGCATCGAACGCCGCGGAAATATTGGTGCAACCTTGCTTCAGGGTTTCGCCGGTGCGGAACACGGCGGCATCCTGCTGCATCACGCGCTGCATGCGCAGGCGCAGATCGGCGGTCGACGTCGAGCCCTTGGCGTGGCGCGCCTTGTCGAAGTGCGCGAGCGCCGCGTCGCAGGCTCCAGCCGGCAGGTCCTTGTGCGGCGTGCCGGGCTTGATGATCTCGCCGGCGCGATGTGCGGCGGCGCGGCCGAAGATCACGAGATCGAGCAAGGAATTGGAGCCGAGGCGATTGCCGCCGTGCACGGACACACAGGCCGCCTCGCCTACCGCAAACAGACCCGGCACCACGGCATCCGCGTCGTTGCCGCGCTTCTGCACGACTTCGCCGTGGTAATTCGTCGGAATGCCGCCCATGTTGTAGTGCACCGTCGGCAACACCGGGATCGGCTGCTTGGTCACGTCCACGCCGGCGAAGATACGCGCACTTTCCGCGATGCCGGGCAGGCGTTCGTGGATGACCTCGGGGCCGAGGTGCATCAGGTTCAGATACGCGTGATCCTTGTGCTCGCCGACGCCGCGGCCTTCGCGAATTTCCATCGTGATCGCACGGCTGACGACGTCGCGCGACGCCAGGTCCTTGGCGTTCGGCGCGTAGCGCTCCATGAAGCGCTCGCCCTTGGAATTGGTCAGGTATCCACCCTCGCCGCGCACGCCTTCGGTGATCAGGCAACCGGCCCCGTAGATGCCGGTTGGGTGGAATTGCACGAATTCCATGTCCTGCAGTGCCAGGCCGGCGCGCAGTGCCATGCCGCCGCCGTCGCCGGTGCAGGTGTGCGCGCTCGTCGCGGAGAAATACGCGCGTCCGTAGCCGCCGGTGGCGAGCACCACGGCGTGGGCGCGGAACAGGTGCAGCTCGCCTTCGTTCATGTCCAGCGCGAGCACGCCGCGGCAGGCGCCGTCGCTGTCGAAGATGAGGTCAAGCGCGAAGTATTCGATATAGAAACGGGCATCGTGCTTGAGCGACTGCTGATACAGCGTATGCAGCATCGCGTGGCCGGTGCGGTCGGCTGCCGCGCAAGTGCGCTGCGCCGTACCTTTGCCGAAGTGCGTGGTCATGCCGCCGAATGGACGCTGGTAGATCTTGCCGGCCTCGGTGCGCGAGAACGGCACGCCGTAGTGTTCGAGCTCGATCACCGCGGCCGGCGCGTTCTTGCACATGTACTCGATCGCATCCTGGTCGCCGAGCCAGTCGCCGCCTTTCACTGTGTCGTAGAAATGGAAGCGCCAGTCGTCTTCGCCCATGTTGCCGAGCGCCGCGGCGATGCCGCCTTGCGCGGCGACGGTGTGCGAGCGCGTCGGAAAGACTTTCGTGATGCACGCCGTGTTCAACCCCTGCTCGGCCATGCCGAAGGTGGCGCGCAGGCCGGAACCGCCCGCGCCGACCACGACGACATCGTATTTGTGTTCCTGGATCTTGTAGCTTTCCATGTCTTATCCCAAGGCGATTCGTGCAATCGCGAAGAGGCAGGCGACCGCGATGAGGAAGGCGCCGAAGCGCACCGCGATCTGCAACGCGACTTCCTGCCAGCGCGTGTGGATGTAATCCTCGATAACGACTTGCAGGCCGAGCGCACCGTGCCAGAACAGGCTGACCACGAGCGCAACCAACAGCACCGCATGCACTGGCTGGGCTATCGCCGCACGCACCGTGGCGTAATCGGCGTGTGTCAGACCGGCACACAGCCACAGGAACCACAGGCTCAGCGGCACGAGCGCCACCGCGGTCAGGCGTTGCAACCACCAATGGCGCACGCCGGACTGCGCCGAGCCGAGTCCCCGCACGTTCTTGAGGGGCGTGCGCAAGCTGTTTTGGCCGATCACGCTCATGCCGCACCTCCGCTTGCGCGAACGAACAGGCAGATCCAGACCACGGCGGTCAACGCGACGCTCGCCGCAATCACGATCCAGCCGGTGGCGAAATAACTCGGCGCGCGCGAATGATCGCGCTGCGCCGCGTCGTAACCCATGCCGGTGTCGCGAAACAGGTGCTGGATGCCGTTGCACAGGTGGAACAGCAGCGCCCAGGTCCATGCAATCAACAATACGAAGCCGACTCCAGTGCCGCAGAACACGGTGAACGTGGCCCAGGCCTCGGCGCCTGTCGCCGCGGCGATCAGTCCCCATGCCAGCAAGAGCGCTCCGAGACACAGGAACAGCCCGGTCAGGCGGTGCAACACCGACTGCCACATGTTCACGCGCCAGCGGTAGATGCCCAGGTGCGGCGACGTCGGTCGTGCGGTTTGGCTCATGGCAGTCGTCCTAGAAATCGATGCAGCGGCCGTTTTTTTCCCAGTCGCCGTAACGTACCGGGTCGGGGCCGTCGCGCCCCCCGATCTCGACGGGCTTCGCGGGTTCGGGCGCCGGTGTTGCCTCGGTTGGCAGCGGCGCCTCCATGGCAGTTGGATCCGATCCTGTCTGGGGCATGGCTCGTCCTGATTCTTTTTCTCACGCGGCTTGATCGATATCCGCCGCGCGCCTACATTGACCGGCAAAGTATAACGCCACCCGCCGTCGATGATTAGCCCGCCTACGCAAGTGCTTGAAATTACCGAAGCCGACGCCGCCGCGTTTGCGCATGCGCAATTCTGCAACGATGTGCTCACCCTGCCCGTCGGGCACTGGCAATGGAATGCGTGGCTTTCGCCTCAGGGCCGCGTGCGCGCGTTCTTTCGCCTGCTGCGCACCGATGCGGACAACTTGTTTCTGACGTTGCGGGGTGGCGACGCAGACTGGCTGCGCGCGGAACTGGCCCGCTACGTGTTCCGCGCGAAAGTGCAGTTGCGCGCCGTCAACGAGGCACCCCACGGCCCAGCGCCGGAATATTCGCCTCTCGCCGATATCCGTGCCGGTCTACCCGAAATCGGCGTCGAGCTGCGCGATCGCCTGCTGCCGCAATGGATCGGCCTGGACCGGCTCGGCGCGGTCAGTGTGAGCAAGGGCTGTTATCCCGGCCAGGAGATCATGGCACGCCTGCATTTCAAGGGCGGCAACAAACGCTCGCTGTACCGGCTGCGCTGGCCCGGGGACGCGCTTGCCCAGCCAGGAGCCTTGTTGCGCGATCCTGGCGGATCCGAAGCCGGCGTCATCGTGACTGCGGCCCAGGACGCGGAAGCTGTACACGTCGAGGCACTCGCCAGTATCTCCGATTCGGCAGCGGATGCGGCCCTGACCCTGGAATCCTCACCGACCGGCGCCGTCGACATCGTGCAACGCTTCGGCTGAAACGCCGGTATTGCGCTGCGTATCGCGTTTACCGCCCGTTCGTGCTAAACCCATGCATACGCAAGAATCGGGAGGGGCGATCATGCGCAGACAACACAGGAAGTTTTCACGCCGGCTGGCGTTGGGATTGGCGTTCGCGATCGGCGTCGGCGGCACGGCATCGGCAGCGGAATACACCTTTCGTATCGAGCCGGCGTATCCGGCGGACCGCGTCGCCGAGATCTATGCGCCGCTGATGACTTACCTGAACAAGGCGACCGGCCAGCATTTCACCCTGGTTACGGCGCGCAATTACCACTTCTACTGGCGCGACATCCAGAATTCGGCCAAGACGGATTTCGCCTTCGATGAAGCGCATATCGCCGATTACCGCATCGAGAAGCGCCACTTCGAACCGCTCGTGCACACGGCCGAGCCGACCAGCTATACCTTGGTGTCGAACATCGACCTCGGCAACAAGGGCCTGCAAGGCCTGGTCGGCCACACCATCGTCACGATGGGCGCACCGAGCCTGGGCTACTCCATGCTGCTCGAGTTCTACCCGAATCCCATCCTGCAACCGGATATCGCCACTACCGCCACCTCTTGGCGCGACGCCACCGACCGCGTCTTCGGCGGCGAAGCGGATGCGGCGATGATTCCGACCTGGCTCAAGGACCAATATCCCAACCTGACGCCGGTCAAGACTTCGCGCGACTTCCCCGGACAATGCATCACCGCCTCGCCTGACGTGCCCGCGGATTTGCGCGAGAAGGTCAAGGACGCCCTGCTCAAGCTCGACACCGACACGGATGCGGCGAAACTCCTGTTCGAACTGGGAGTGACCAAGTTCGTGCCGGCATCGGCCAAGGAATACGCCGGCGACGAGCAGATCCTGAAGAATTTCATCGGCTACAAATGACCCATACGCAACGTTTTCCACATTGCGTCGAATGTCATTTTTGAGTCTTTTGATGACTTGTGCACAATTTCGCTAACGATGAAATCTTAACATTTGCCATTCTGGATTCGTTCAGGAAACGGATCGAAATAGAGTGACAACTCGATTCGATATGCGATAATGCGCGCCGCCGTCCGCAGCGGATGGCGAGAATTCACGCAATAGATCCGCACGCGCGGCCAACACCACGGCCGCAGCGGAAATGCAAAAAAGCTCCGCCTTGCGGCGGCGCCAATGCTTAAGGCCCACGGGACGTGCGCCGAAGCGGGGATCGAAACGATCCCTTGAATCTACCCGGCCCAGCGCGAAATGCCTGCCGGAAACAATTACCGCGGTGCTGACAACGCCGCAGGCAACATCCACAGGGCTGGCGCGCGTCTGCGCGACGCCTGTGCGGATGTCGCATGTATTCGTTTGTTCGGAGCAATCCGCGATGAAACTAGCCTGGATCCTGTGGTTGGCATCGGCATTCAACAATGCCGCGAGCGATCGCGCCTGCCTGGCTGCAACGGTTTACCTGGAAGCGCGCGGTGAGCCGGTCACCGGTCAATTGGCCGTGGCCGAAGTCGGCCTGCGCCGCCGCGACAGCGGCCAGTGGGGAAACTCGCTGTGCAAGGTGCTGCGCGCGCGCGGGCAATTCGCGCTGTCCACGACGAGCAAGAACTATGTCTTCGACGATGCCGACGCCTGGCAGCAGGCATGGCTCGTGGCCGGATTCGCGCTGGACCTGTGGAAATTGCCGGTGGACTGGCGTCCTTCGATCGTGCCGAACGCCGATCACTTCTATGCCGCGGACGGCGTGGCCATGCCGCCGGGTTGGGCCAAGGGTCCGCCGCTGGCGGTGATCGGAGACCACCGCTTCTACCACGCCGATTGAAAATCTGCTGCGCGCGAACCGAAGGGCGCAGCATTGTTCACAGGCCTTTCAACGGCGCGGCATGAATTCCAGGCGCTGGCCGTTGATGATCACGCGATCGCCCGGACGAAAACCCGGATTGTCGTACTGCGTCACGCGCGCCCAGCGGCCATCGTCCAGTTCCACCGAAAACCGCCACGCATAGCCTGAACGCAGGTTAGCGTCGTTTTGCTCGATCGCGTTGCCGGCCACGGCACCGCCGACGACACCGGCCGCGGTGGCCGCGGCACGTCCACCGCCGCGCCCGAACTGATTGCCGATCAGGCCGCCGATGATGGCGCCAATCACCGCGCCGCCGCCGCTGTTCTGCTGGCGGATTTCGACCTGGTCGATGTCGCGCACCGTGCCACAGGTATGGCAATAGCGCGGGCCCGATTGATTGCTGCCCTCGTGATAGACCACGCGTTCGCGTGGCGGCGGCGCCACACAGGCGCTCAGGCCGAAAACGGCGGTACTCAGCAAGATGGCGGTAAGGGCACGCTTATACATGGTCGTCTCCTCGTTGTCTGTCCGTAACAACGCACGCAGGCGTGAACGGTTGTCGCCAGTTTCCAATGCGTCATGTGAACCGTTGCGAAACCAGCCGCCCGGATGGCATCCTCGCCTCATTGACTGTTCCGGAATTTCCGCGGCATGCTTGATCTGATCGACAGCCACTCGCATCTGGATGCTGCTGAATTCGACGCCGATCGCACTGCCGTATTGCGGCGCGCGCGTAGCGCTGGCGTCAGCCGCCAAATTGTCCCCGCTGTGGCTTTCGACACATTCCCTGCCCTGCGCGACCTGTGCGCTGCCGAGAGCGGGCTCTATCCCGCCTACGGCCTGCATCCGATGTACCTGGCAGCGCACCGGCCGGAACACCTGGATGCCTTGGTCCGCTGGATCGAAAGCGAGAAGCCCGCGGCAGTCGGCGAATGCGGATTGGATTTCTTCATCCCGGACCTCGATGCGGATTCGCAGCGATCCTATTTCCACCGCCAGCTCGAAATCGCGCGTGATTTTTCGCTGCCCGTGGTCCTGCACGCGCGCCGCGCGCTCGACGAAGTCATCACCACGATCCGCCGGACCGGCCATCTGCG
>DASTAL010000117.1:0-2112 GCA_035712685.1 Rudaea sp.
GCCAGCGAGATCGTGAAGCCGTGCATGCCGGCCTTGGACGCGGCGTAGTTGGCCTGGCCGTACTGGCCCTTCTGGCCGTTGATCGAGCTGATCTGGATGATGCGCCCCCATTTGCGGTTGCGCATGCCCTCGATGACCGGACGGGTGACGTTGAAGCAGGAATTGAGGTTTGTGTTGATCACTTCCTGCCATTGCAGCGCGGTCATTTTGTGGAACGTGGTGTCTCGGGTGATGCCGGCGTTGTTGATCAGGATGTCGATCGGTCCGAGTTGCTGCTCGACGCCATGGACAAGCTTTTCCGCCGCTTCCGGCGAGGACACGTCGCCCGGTACGATGGCCGCGTTCACGCCTTGCGCTTTCATGTTCGCTTGCCAGGCGCGGGCCTTCGCTTCGTCGCGGTAATTGGTCGCGACCTTGTGGCCGAGGCCGGCCAGGCGCTTGACGATGGCGCTGCCGATGCCGCCGGTGCCGCCGGTGACGAGTGCGATGCGAGCAGTCATGAACCTCTCCTTGCGCTTTGCGGATGTGGCCCGATTGTACACATCGCAAATGATGATGCCGCCCGCAGTGCAGCAAGATCGAATTCCTTCGCCGCCGCCGACAGCAACCCGTCGGGATTTGAAGCCTGCGGCACGCGCTGACCGAGAAATGCCAGCGCCGCGCGCAAGGCGGGCAGGGGATCGTCGCGGTCGACGGGCCGCGCGTTGTCCTGCTTCGAGAGTTTCCTGCCTTCGCCGTCCAGCGCGAGCGGCAGATGCAGGTAATCCGGTGTCGGCAAGCCGAGCAGGCGTTGCAGACGGATTTGCCGGGGTGTGGATTCCAGCAGATCCGCGCCGCGCACGACTTCCGTGATTCCCTGTTCCGCATCGTCCACGACGACCGCGAGTTGGTAGGCGTACCAGCCTTCGACGCGACGTATGACGAAATCGCCGGCCTCGTCGTGCAGGCGCCACGCGGGCGCGCGAGCGGGGTCCGGTGACGCGATGCAGGCGCGATGGATGCCGCCGGTCGATTCCAGGTCCGTGCGGCTGCACCAGCACGGAAAAACGTGTCCTGCTGCGTCCAGTCGCACGAACGCGGATGCATACGCAGACTCGCGGCGGCTCTGGAACATCACCGACTCATCCGATTCCATGCCGAAGGCGGCGAGGGTATCGAGGATGTCAGCCGCCGCGCCGGGAACCTCGCGTGGCGGATCGAGGTCTTCCATGCGGACGATCCAGGCGCCGTTTTGCGCGCGCGCGCGAACCCAGCTTCCGACCGCGGCGACCAGCGAGCCGAAGTGAAGCGCTCCGGTTGGAGATGGCGCGAAACGACCGCGATACGTCATGATTCACACAACTTGAATTTCGTCCAGTTTACCCAAAGCTGTTCCCGTATCCGCGACCCGAGAGGATTTCCATGCTGCGCATTCTCCTGTTCCTTGGCACCAACCTCGCCATCATGCTGGTGCTCGGCATCGTCTGCTCGATCTTCGGCATCGACCGCTGGGCCTATGGCCAGGCCGGCATCAATTTGCAGGGCCTACTGGTCATGTGTGCCGTGTTCGGCATGGGCGGCGCGTTCATTTCGCTGGCGATGTCCAAGACCATCGCGAAGTGGACCACCCACGCGCAGGTGATCACCGAGCCGCGCGGGGCCGACGAGATCTGGCTGCTCAATACCGTGAGGCAACATGCCGACAATGCCGGCATCGGCATGCCCGAGGTCGCGTTGTACGACTCGCCCGACATGAACGCCTTCGCCACCGGCATGAGCCGCAATCACGCGCTGGTGGCGGTGAGCACCGGCCTGTTGAACTCGATGAACCGCGACGAGATTTCCGCGGTGCTCGGCCACGAGATCACCCACGTCGCGAACGGCGACATGGTCACGTTGACCCTGATCCAGGGCGTACTCAACACGTTCGTGATGTTCCTTGCCCGCATCATCGGCAGCGTGGTCGACAGCGCCATCGGCGGCGGCCGCGACAACAACCGTGGCGGCGGCATCGGCTATTTCGTGATCGTGATGATCCTGCAGACCGTGCTCGGCTTCCTCGCCACCATCGTCGTCATGTGGTTCTCGCGCTGGCGCGAATTCCGCGCCGACGCGGGAGGCGCCAAACTCGGC
>DASTAL010000118.1:0-1682 GCA_035712685.1 Rudaea sp.
TGGACACGAACGGCGACGGCAGGATTTCGCTGGACGAATACCTCGCCGCCGCGACGAAGCGCTTCCAGTCCATCGATACACAGAACAAGGGCAGCATCACGGCAGCCGACATCGTCGCATCGCCGCAAACCGTGCAGCGCGACCAGAAAATGGCGCAGCGTTTCGTCGCGCGCATGGACAAGGCCGGCAACGGCTACGTCAGCAAGGATGAATTCCTCGCTGCCGCGAGCAACCGCTTCGCCAGGATGGATTCCGCCGGCACGGGCCAGGTGACGCTCGCCCAGTTCGAAGCCGCCGCGCCGGCAGGACGCGGACACTGGCACGGCGCCGCCGCAGCGCAGTCCGGCGAGCGCGCGCAATTTGCGCAAGATGTGGCGCAACACGAGTTCGCCAAGCTCGACGCCAACCACGACGGCGTCGTCAGCAAGGACGAATACCTCGCCGCCGCGGGCACGCGCTTCGATGCGCTGGACACCGCGCATACCGGCAAGCTGACGGCGCAGGAAATAGCCGCCTCGCCGATGATGCTGCGGCACGACGAATTCGCCGCGCAGCGCGAACTGCGCCACATGGGCGCCGGCGCCGACGGCCGCGTGACGCAAGACCAGTACCTGGCCGCCGCCAAGGCGCGCTTCGCGAAACTCGACGCCAACGGCGACGGCTTCATCGAAGCCGGCGAAGCGAACGGCCACCGCTGGGCGCGCAGCGGCACGAGACCGGCCGCGAGCAACCGCAACCGCTTCTAGCCCCGGTCTTTTCCAGTCCCTGGCGCACGGGCCGCGACCGCGGCCCGTTTTTTTGCGCCTGCAACAAATGGCGGGCTCGCGGTAGAATCCGCATTCCTTTCGCCCGCGCACGCGGGCCGCAGCATCGGGAAAGCGGAAACATGAAGATACTCGTGGGCTACAAGCGCGTCGTCGATTACAACGTGCGCATCCAGGTCAAGCCGGACGGCTCCGGCGTCGTCACGGATGGCGTCAAGCTGTCCGCCAACCCATTCGACGACATCGCCCTTGAGGAGGCGCTGCGCCTGCGCGAAAAGGGCATCGCGACCGAAGTGATCGTCGCCACGATCGGCCCGGCCGATGCCCAAGCGCACCTGCGCAACGGATTGGCGATGGGCGCGAACCGCGCGATCCATGTCGTCACGTCCGACGCGATCCAGCCGCTGACCGCCGCGCGCACCCTGCTCAAGCTGGTCGAGAAGGAGCAGCCGCAGCTCGTCATCCTCGGCAAGCAGGCCATCGACGACGACTGCAACCAGACCGGACAGATGCTCGCCGCGCTGTGGAATCGCCCGCAGGCGACGTTCGCCTCGAAAGTGGAAGTCAGCGGCAGCGCCGCGCGCGTCACGCGCGAAGTCGATGCCGGCCTGGAAACCATCGAAGTCGACTTGCCCGCCGTCATCACCACCGACCTGCGCCTGAACGAACCGCGCTTCATCAAGCTGCCGGACATCATGAAGGCCAAGTCCAAGCCGCTGGAAACGATCGATTTCGCTTCGCTGGGCGTTGTATCCGGCGATCACCTCAAGACCACGCACTACGCACCGCCGCCCAAGCGCAGCCGCGGCGTGATGGTGAAGGATGCCGCCGAACTGGTCGCGGCGTTGAAGACCAAGGGATTGATTTGACAATTACTGTTCGCACTGAGCGTAGCCGCGCAGCGGCGAAGTCGAAGTG
>DASTAL010000119.1:0-1204 GCA_035712685.1 Rudaea sp.
ACATGAGCGAACGCGAATCCATGGAGTACGACGTCGTCACCGTCGGTGCCGGTCCGGCCGGCCTCGCGTTCGCGATCCGGCTCAAGCAGCTCAAGCCCGACATCCGCGTGTGCGTGATCGAGAAGGCGTCCACGATCGGCGCGCAGATCCTGTCCGGCGCCGTCATCGAACCCGAGCCCTTGAACGAACTGCTGCCCGAATGGGGCAAGAATCCGCCGCCGATCTGCGTGCCGGCGGCGCACGACGAATTCTGGTGGTTGCGCGACGCGAAGCGCGCCGTGAAACTGCCGACGCCGCCACAAATGCACAACCGCGGCAATTTCATCGTATCACTCGGCGCGCTATGCGCGTGGCTAGCGCCGCAGGCCGAAGCGCTGGGCGTGGAAATCTACCCCGGCTTCGCCGCGGCCGAACCCTTTTTCAACGCGGACGGCTCGGTCGGCGGCGTGCGCATCGGCGACATGGGCGTGGCGAAAGACGGATCGCACAAATCCGGCTACACGCAGGGCATCGACATCAAGGCGCCGATCACGGTGCTGGCCGAAGGCTGCCGTGGCAGCCTGTCCAAGCAACTCATCGCGAAATTCAAGCTCGACGCGAACTCGGATCCGCAAACTTTCGGCATCGGCATCAAGGAACTGTGGCAACTGCCGGCGGGCCGCGTCGAGCCGGGCAAGATCGTGCACACCGTCGGCTGGCCGCTGGACGACTGCACCTACGGCGGCAGTTTCCTGTACCACCTGGACAAGGATCGCGTCGCGATCGGTTTTGTCGCCGGCCTGGATTACGACGATCCGCAATTCAAGCCCTGGGAAGCGTTCCAGCAACTGAAGAATCACGCCAGGATCAAATCGCTGCTCGAGGGCGGGCAGATCCTGTCGGCCGGCGCGCGCGCCATCGTCGAGGGCGGATACCAATCGTTGCCGACGTGCGAGATGCCCGGCGCCATCCTGATCGGCGATTCGGCAGGCCTGGTCAACGTGCCCAAGATCAAGGGCACGCACCAGGCCATGCGTTCGGGCATGCTCGCGGCAGAGCACATCGTCGCCACGAACAAGGCCGAAGGCTGGGACGCGAAACTGCGCGCCTCGGCCGTGATGAAGGAACTGCGCAAGGTGCGCAACATCCGGCCGGGATTCCGCAAGGGCTTCGTGGTCGGCCTGCTCAATGCCGGCTGGGAAACGGTCACGATGGGATTTTCGCC
>DASTAL010000120.1:0-1361 GCA_035712685.1 Rudaea sp.
TGCAGGAGCGCATCACCGAGCAGAAGGCCGAAAACCTGAAACTCAAGCAGCGCAACGAGGCGCTGTCCGCCGAAGTGCAGGACCTGAAGTCCGGCAAGGGCGCGATCGAGGAACGCGCGCGCACCGAACTCGGCTTGATCAAACCCGGCGAGGTGTTCTACCAGGTCGTCGAGCCCGCGCCTGCCACCCAGAAATCCGCCAATGGCGGCCACTGACGCTCTGTGGTGCGTGGTGCCGGCAGCCGGGCGCGGTGCGCGCGTCGGCGGCGAGATTCCGAAACAATATCTGCCCATCGCCGGCAAGCCGATGCTGCTGCACGCGTTGGAGCGTCTTGCCGCGCATCCGCGCATTGCCGGGCTGATGGTGGTGCTGGAGGCTGGCGACGCGCGCTGGCCGAAGTGGCTTACCTTCGGCGGCAAACCCGTGAGCACGACGATCGGAGGCGTCGAGCGCGCGGATTCCGTGCTGGCCGGTTTGCGCGCGTTGCGCGGCACGGTGGAGGAATCGCAGTTCGTACTCGTGCACGATGCGGCGCGGCCTTGCGTGCGCGCGGCGGATATTTCCCGCCTGGTCGAGCAAGGCATTCCCGCCGGCGGCGCGCTGCTCGCCGCACCCGTGCGCGACACGCTCAAGCGCGCGGACGCGCAGGGGCGGGTGGTTGCCACCGAGCCACGTGAGGCGCGCTGGCGCGCGCTGACGCCGCAGATGTTCCGCCACGGCGAGCTCATCGCGGCGCTTGAATCCGCGCGCGCCGCCGGCATCGCGATCACCGACGAAGCGATGGCGATGGAGCGTGCCGGGCACAACCCCTTGCTCGTGGAAGGCAGCGAGGACAATATCAAGGTGACGACACCGGCGGACTTCGCGCTGGCGGAATTCATCCTGAAAACCTCTGCATAACCTGCTGCGCTCGACATCTCGCACGCCTGCGATGCTCGGAATCCTCATTTACATTCAAGTAAACTCCGGTTCCTGCGCTTCGGCGGCGTGCGACCTGTCTTCGCTCGCGACGGTTCTTCAGAGGTTTCTGGTGAAGGGATGACGACACGCATCGGCCAGGGCATCGACGTACACGCCTTCGGGCCGGGCGACCATGTCGTCGTCGGCGGCGTGCACATCGCGCACATCCGCGGAATCGTCGCGCATTCGGACGGCGACGTCGCCATCCATGCGCTGTGCGACGCGATCCTCGGTGCTCTCGCGCTCGGCGATATCGGCCGGCATTTCCCGCCATCGGATGAACGCTGGCGCGGTGCCGACAGCCGCGTGTTCCTGCGTCATTGCGCGGGACTGATGCGCGAACGCGGATTCGCGCTCGGCAACGCCGACATCAGCATCGTCTGCGAGGCGCCGAAGATCGC
>DASTAL010000121.1:0-6085 GCA_035712685.1 Rudaea sp.
GGCCTCGTCGATGCGCTCGCCGCCGCCGTGGTCGACCAGGCAGATGCCGGCATTGGCATAGAGCACGGCCGGCGTCTTGTAGAACGGATCGCGCATCGCCTGCGCGTAGTATTTTTGCGCCTCGTCGTACTGGCCCTCGGCACATAGGAACTGACCATAGTTGTTGTTCGTGTCGCCGGATTTCGGTGCCAGCTCGACCGCACGCTTGTAGTGCTTGCCGGCTTCCTCGACATTGCCGATGCGCTCGTACAGGACCGCGATGACGGTGTGCGCATCGACGTAGTTGTTGTCGTATTGCAGCGCTTTCTGCAGGTTGTCGAGCGCCAGTTCCAGCTTGCCCTGCTGCATGTATTGCTGGCCGAGCTCGACGCGGATCTGCGCCGCGTTTTGACGCTTTTCGGTCTTGCTGTCGCCGACGCGCGTACCGCCGCCGGTCGATTGGCAGGCCGTCAGCGCGACGCAGAACGCCGCCAGCAAAATGCCGCGCATCACTTCATGCCGCATCACGTGCTCCTTCTTCGACGCGGCGGCGGAACTCGGCCTGCCGCCGGGTACGGTCCAGTACCTGCCCCTTCAGCTGGCCGCAGGCGGCGTCGATGTCGTCGCCGCGCGTGCGCCGCACCATGGTCAGCACCCCCGCGTCGAGCAGGGTCTTCTGGAAACTGCGGATCGTGTCTTCGTCCGAACGCTCGTACTGCGTGCCGGCGAAGGTGTTGAACGGAATCAGGTTCACCTTGCTCGGCACCTGGCGCATCAGCTTGACGAGCTGGCGCGCGTGCTCGGGCTTGTCGTTGACGCCCTTGAGCATGGTGTACTCGAACGTGATCGTGGTGCGCGCGCGGCGCGCGGCGAAGCGCTGGCAGGCGCCGAGCAGCTCGGCGATCGGATATTTCTTGTTGAGCGGCACGATCTGCGTGCGCAGTTCGTCGTTCGGCGCGTGCAACGAGACGGCCAGCGAGACATCGGCGACTTCGCCGAGCTTGTCGATCATCGGCACGAGGCCGGCGGTGGACAAGGTCACGCGCTTGTTGGCGAGACCGAAGCCAAGGTCGTCGCGCATCACGCTCATCGCGCGCACGACGTTGTCGAAATTCAGCAGCGGCTCGCCCATGCCCATCATCACGACATTGGTGAGCTTGCGCTGTTGGTGCGGCACGTTGCCCAGATGTTTCGCGGCGACGAACACCTGGCCGATGATTTCCGCTGCGGACAGGTTGCGATTGAACCCCTGCGTGCCCGTCGAGCAGAAGCGGCAGTTGAGTCCGCAACCGATCTGCGAGGACACGCACAGCGTGCCGCGGCTGGATTCGGGGATGAACACGGTTTCCACCGCATTGCCGCCGTCCATGCCGAGTAGCCACTTGTAGGTGGCGTCCGCGGCCTGCTTCTCGAACAGAACCTTGGGCGGAACGATCTCGGCGACGGTTTCGAGTTTTTCGCGCAGCGTCTTGCCGACGTCGGTCATCTGCGCGAATTCGGTGGCGTGACGGTGATAGATCCACTTCATCACCTGCTCGGCGCGATACGGCTTCTCGCCGAGCTGCACGAACAGGTCGCGCAGCCCTTGGCGGTCATAGTCGAGCAGATTGAACCTGGCGTTACCTTGTTCCACGACCACCCTGTTTCGAGTAGCGCGGCCAGCGACGGCCGCTCGTTGAGTCCCGCGTTCTCAAGAACGATCGCACAATTCCGTACCGGAGAAAAAGTACGCAATTTCCATTTTTGCAGTTTCCGGCGCGTCGGATCCGTGTACTGCGTTCGCGTCGATCGATTGCGCGAAGTCAGCACGGATCGTTCCAGGCGCCGCCTTCTTCGGATCGGTCGCACCCATCAGGTCGCGGTTCTTGAGAATCGCGTTCTCGCCTTCGAGCGTCTGGATCATCACCGGACCGGAGATCATGAAGTCGACCAGCGGCTTGAAGAATGGACGTTCGCGATGCACGGCGTAAAAACCTTCCGCTTCGGCGCGCGACAACTGTTTCATTTTCGCAGCGACGACTTTCAATCCGGCTTTTTCGAAACGCGCATAAATTTCGCCGATGACGTTTTTTGCAACGGCGTCGGGTTTGATGATGGACAAGGTGCGCTCCAGCGCCATGTGTCTTTCTCCGTGAAGAGGCTGTGAAGAGTTGGAATGTTAACATCTATTTCGCGGGATTCCGAGGGCTTACGTCACAAAACCTCCATGGATTCTACGCACCGCATCGACCCCGTGCGCAACCACCTGCGCAATCCCTTCCGGGGCGCGTGGTAGGCTTTTTCATTCACCGGCGAGCTTGACCAGTCCATTTGACCATCGTTTGGCCGTCCGACTAGAATTCAAACGATCGTTCCATGCAGTGCGGCCGGGATTTGCCAATCCGGCGCGGGGACCAAGGAATCCGGTTTGAACGCCCCCCATTTCTCCACCAAGCAGCGCATCCTGGACTCGGCCGAGTCCCTGTTCGCGCGCCACGGTTTCGCCGGCGCCTCGCTGCGCCAGGTCACCGCCTCGGCCCAGGTCAACCTGGCGGCGGTCAACTACCATTTCGGTTCCAAGGAAAACCTCATCAACGAGGTGTTCCGGCGCCGCCTGGACAGTCTCAACGAGGAGCGCTTGGCGGCGCTCGCGGCCGTGCTGAAGCGGCCACATTTCGGACTTGAGGACATCCTCGACGCCTTCGTGCGCCCGGCCCTGGCGCTGTCGATGGCCCACGACGGCGGTGCCGGCTTCGTGCGCGTGCTGGCGCGGGCGTTCGCCGAGCACAACGAGCGCCTGCGCAAGTTCCTGCACGATAATTACAGCCACGTCCTGAAGCAATTCGTCGCCGCCTTCGCCCAAGTGCTGCCGCACCTGGACAAGCAGGAGCTTTACTGGCGCCTGGATATCGTCAGTGGCGCGCTCACCTACGCGATGGCCGACTTCGGCGTGATCAAGCGCCGCCCCGGCATGTCCGAGCTGCAGCATCGCGACCTGGCCGCCGAACACCTGATCAAGTTCGCCGCCGCCGGCTTGAAAGCGGGTTGAAGTACATATTCCAAGTCATTGTTTTCGAATCACGAGGTCTCCATGAATAATGCTCCGTTGCTGATCCGCAAGGCGGCCGTGCTGGGCGCCGGCGTCATGGGTGCGCAGATCGCCGCGCACCTGACCAATGCCAATGTCGAAACGATTCTGTTCGATTTGACCGCGAAAGATGGCGACCCAAACGGCATCGTGCTCAAGGCGATCGACAACCTGAAAAAATTGTCGCCCGCCCCTCTCGCGGACAAGTCACGAGCCGGCGCCATCATGCCGGCCAATTACGATCAGAATCTGGAATGGCTCAAGGGCTGCGACCTCATCGTCGAGGCAATCGCCGAACGCCTGGACTGGAAGCGCGAACTGTATGCGAAAATCGCGCCCTTCGTCGCTCCGAAAGCCATCCTCGCCAGCAACACTTCTGGTTTGAGTATCAATGCGTTGGCAGATGTTCTTGACGAAAAACTTCATCATCGATTCTGCGGCGTGCACTTCTTCAATCCGCCGCGCTACATGCATCTGGTCGAAGTCATTCCCTGCGCCAAGACCGAGCCCGCCGTCCTGACCGGACTGGAAGCCTTCCTCACCACCACGCTCGGCAAGGGCGTTATCTTTGCGAAGGACACGCCGAATTTCATCGGCAATCGCATCGGCGTTTTCTCGATGCTGGCCACGATGTACCACACCGAGCAGTTCAAACTGGGCTACGACGTGGTCGATGCGCTGACCGGGCCGGCGATCGGGCATCCCAAGAGCGCGACCTACCGTACCTCCGACGTGGTCGGGCTGGACACGATGGGCCACGTCATCAAGACCATGGACGACAACCTGCCCAAGGACCCCTGGCACAAGCATTACACGGTGCCGGCCGTGGTGCAGGCACTGATTGCCAAGGGCGCGCTGGGCCAGAAGACAGGCGCCGGATTCTTCCGCAAGGTCGGCAAGGACATCCTCGTGCTCGACCCGGCGAAAGCGGACTACGCGCCGCAGACCGGCAAGGTCAGCGACGAGGTCGCCGCAATCCTGAAGCTCAAGACGCCGGCCGAGCAGTTCGCCAAGCTGCGCGCCAGCGCCGATCCGCAAGCGCAGTTCCTGTGGGCGATCCACCGCGACCTGTTCCACTACGCCGCGTACTGGCTAGGCGACATCGCCGCCTGCGCGCGCGACATCGACTTCGCGATGCGCTGGGGCTACGGCTGGAAACTCGGACCCTTCGAAACATGGCAGACCGCTGGCTGGGCGGACGTGGCCAAATGGATCGCCGAGGACATCGCCGCCGGCAAGGCGATGAGCAAGGCCGCCCTGCCCGACTGGGCAGTCGATCCGAAACGAACCGGCGTGCACGACGCGGCGGGTTCCTGGTCGGCGGCAACCGGCAAGCAGGTTCCGGTATCCGATGCCCCGGTCTACGAGCGTCAGTTATTCCCGCAAACCGTGCTCGGTACAAAGACCGACACCGGCAAGACGGTGTTCGAAACCGATGATGTGCGCCTGTGGAACCTCGGTGGTGACGACATCGCGATCCTGTCGTTCAAGAGCAAAATGCACACCATCGGCGCCGGCGTGCTCGACGGCGTGCAACGCGCCGTGGGCGAAGCCGAGCGCGGCTTCAAGGCGATGGTGGTCTGGCAGGATTCCGAACCGTTCAGCGTCGGCGCCAACCTCAAGGAAGCCGGCGCGATGTTCCAGGCCGGCAAGGTCGCCGAATTCGAGGCCTTCATTGCCCGCTTCCAGCAGACCAGCATGCGCATCAAACATGCGCTGGTGCCGGTGGTCGCCGCGGTGCGCGGCATGGCGCTGGGCGGCGGCTGCGAATTCCAGATGCACTCGGCGCGTACGGTCGCGGCGCTGGAAAGCTACATCGGCCTGGTCGAGGCCGGCGTCGGCCTGCTGCCTGCGGGCGGTGGCTTGAAGGAACTCGCCTTGCGCGCTTCGCAACATGCTTTCGGCGGCGACGTGTTCACGGCGCTCAAGGGCTACTTCGAAACCGTTGCGATGGCCAAGACTTCCGGCAGCGCGCTGGAGGCGAAGGAAATGGGCCTGCTGCGGCCGAGCGACGTCGTCGTCTACCACGCGGACGAACTGCTCCACGTTGCCAAGGCCGAGGCGAACGCGTTGGCCGAGTCCGGCTGGCGGCCACCGTTGCCGGACCGCCAGATCACCGTGGCCGGCGACGTCGCGACCGCTACATTCAAGGCGAACCTCGTCAACATGCTAGAGGGCCGCTTCATCTCCGCGCACGACATGGAAATCGCCACGCGCATCGCCGATACCCTGTGCGGCGGGCAGATCGAACGCGGCTCGCTCGTCGACGAGCAATGGCTGCTCGATCTCGAGCGCAAGCATTTCGTCGCGTTGGCGATGATGCCCAAGACCCAGGAACGCATCGCCTACACCATGCAGACCGGCAAACCACTTCGGAATTGAGCGGCGAAGGAGAATCCCATGACCAAGCAAATTCAAGACGCCTACATCGTCGCCGCCAAGCGCACTCCGGTCGGCAAGGCTCCGCGCGGCGTATTCCGCAACACCCGCCCGGATGACCTGCTCGCCTTCGCCATCGACGCGACGCTGGCGCAGTGCCCGTCCGTCGACAAATCCAAAATCTCCGACGCCATCATCGGCTGCGCCATGCCCGAGGCCGAGCAAGGCATGAACGTGGCGCGCATCGCGGTGCTGCTGGCCGGCCTGCCGAACGGCGTGCCGGCGGTCACGGTGAACCGCTTCTGTTCCTCGGGCCTGCAGGCCGTCGCGATGGCGGCCGACCGCATCCGCCTGGGCGAAGCCGACCTCATGCTTGCCGGTGGTACCGAGAGCATGAGCATGGTGCCCATGATGGGCTACCATCCGGTCTTCAATCCGCGCGTGTTCGACAACGAACACATCGGCATCGCCTACGGCATGGGCATCACCGCCGAAAAGGTCGCCGAGCAATGGAAGGTCACGCGCGAGGAACAGGACGCCTTCTCCGTGGCGAGCCATGCCAAGGCGCTGGCCGGAATCGCCGCTGGCGAGTTCGCCGACGAGATTGCGCCCTACACGCTGGCGGACCGTTATCCGAATCTTGGCAATCACGGTATCGTC
>DASTAL010000122.1:0-8234 GCA_035712685.1 Rudaea sp.
ACCGCGGCGGCGCGCACGCGCTCGCGCGCGACGCCGAGCGACGCCGGCAGCAGGGCGAACAGGCGCTCGGCGGATTCGCCGCCGTCCACGCAAACGCAGGCTTGCGCGTCGACGCCGATGCGCATCGCCGTGGGCGTGTCCGCCGCGACGCGCAAGCGATACACATCGATGCCCATCGCGGCGAGCATCGCGCTGCGTTGTGCCTCAGTCGGCATGTCCGCTCCCGAGCGCGGCAAGGTCCGCAAAGAACGCCGCGAAATTCTTGTCGACGGCGCGGCCGAAGGCGTCCACCGTCGCGGTCATGCTGGAGTCGGCAGTCGGAATCTCCGCGGCGTAGCCGCGCTCGAGCAGCGGCTCGCCCTGGTCCTGGTCCACGCGCATCTCCAGCACCACGGCCGCGACGAATCCCGAATCGCGCGGCACGCGCTCGTAACGCAGGATGCGGCCGTGCACGCGCAGTGCGGGCGTACTCGCCGGCAGGCGATCGGTGACCAGCGCCGAAATACCCGAATCGCGCAACATGCCTGCCAGGCGCGCCTGCAGCGCGCGCGAAGGCGGATCGCTCCACAGCTGGTAATGGAACGCGCGCAACGCCTCGGCCCGCGGCGTGGTCGCGTAGATCAGCGCCTGCTCGGCGTAGATGCCATCGCCGCGAAACGTTTCGACTTCAATCGGCAAGGCCGACAGCGGCTTGTCCGCGTGCGGCAGTGCCGCCGCCGCCGGCAGCCGGAAATAAGTCACATCCGGCACCGGATCGACGGAGCAGGCGGCGAGCACGGCCAGACCGAGCGCGAGCAGGATCGTACGCAAGATTTTCACGGTTCTTGTTCCTCGATCTTGTCCGGTTTTGGCGAAACCAGAATCCGGTTCGGATTCTTGCGCACCTCGCGCGAGAACTCGTCGAAGTTGCGGCTGGCCGTTTGCAGGTGCTGGCTGATCGAATCGATGCGCGCGGACAATGCCCCGAGCACGGCACGCAGGTCGGCGACCGAGTCACGGATGCCGGGACGATTTTCGCGCGCGATGCTGTCGAGCTGGCCGAGTGCGTCGTCGAGTTTTTGTTGCGTCTCACGCAATTGCGCGGTCATTTCTTTCGTGTTGGCGAGAATCGCGCCAAGCGCGGCGCGGTTATCCGGCTTGAGCACGTCGTTGAGCGAAGCCGAAGCCGAATTCAACTGGGTGAGCAGTTTGCGCGACTGCTCGACGATGTCCGGCGTG
The DNA here is from genome assembly GCA_035712685.1 of Rudaea sp. Taxonomy (GTDB): domain Bacteria; phylum Pseudomonadota; class Gammaproteobacteria; order Xanthomonadales; family Rhodanobacteraceae; genus Rudaea. Next base: position 1,219 of record DASTAL010000122.1, read on the forward strand.
CCCTTGTCGATCGCGCCGGTGATCGAGTCCACGCGCTTGGAAAGGGTCTGGATCAGCGGCGAAATCTGGCCGCGCGTGAGCTGGGTGATCTGGCCGGCGAGTTCGTTCATCGCGCTGAAGATGTCGGCGTTCTCGGCACCGGCGAGTTCCGCGCCGGGCGCGGCCATCGCACGATCCTTGCCTTCGCCGATGCCGACGGCGACATCGGCGAGCAAGCCCGTGGCGGTCAGGCGCGCGATCGAATCCTTCGGAATCGGCCAGTCGCGGCGCACGTCGAGTTCGACCTTGTAGCGCGTTCCTTGTGAATCGCGCTCGGGCACGATCGCGCCGACCTGACCGATACGATAACCCTGATAGAACACCGGCGCGCCGTAGCGCAATCCGGTGACGTTGCGGTAATGCGTGAAGTAGGCCGTCGTCGCGCCGCCGCGGCCGGTGATCATCGCCAACGCCACCAGCAACAGCACTCCGGCGGCAAGCACCGCGGCGCCCACGAGCACGTAGTTGATGCTGTCTCTTTTCATTTTGAAATGCTCATGCGGCTTCTTCCGTCAGGCGTTTCAGATAGGCGTCCGCGTCGACCTGGATTTCGCGCGGGCGCCGATTGAGCAGGTCCTGGATGCGTTCGTTGTCGCAATGGCGCACTTCGTCCACCGTCCCGGTCATGAGGATATTGCCCTGATCGAGCACGGTAATGGTATCGGCAATCTTGAACGCGCTTTCCAGCTCGTGAGTGACGACCACGATCGTCATGCGCAGCGCGTCGCGCAGGCGCAAGATCAACTCGTCGAGTTCGGCCGACACGACCGGATCCAGGCCGGCGGATGGCTCGTCGAAGAACAGCAGCTTGGGATCCATCGCGATCGCGCGCGCCAGCGCCGCGCGCTTGACCATGCCGCCGGAAAGCTGCGCCGGCATCAGATCCTGGAAACCGCCGAGATTCACCACCTCGAGCTTGAGCCGGCTCATGATGCGGATGGTGGCCTCGTCCAGATTCGTGTGCTCGCGCAACGGCAGCGCGACATTGTCGCCGACCGAGAGCGAAGTCAGCAGCGCGCCGCCCTGGAACGATACGCCGATCTGGCGGCGCACTTCGAGCATCTGGCGTTCGCTGGCGCGGCCGATGTCGACGCCGAGCAGGCGGATGCGGCCGCCGCGCGGCTTGTGCAGGCCGAGCAGATGGCGCAGCAGCGTGCTCTTGCCCGACCCCGAGCCGCCCATGATTACGCGGATCTCGCCCGCGTTCACGGAGAAATCCACGCCAGCCAGAATCCGCCGCCGCCCGTACCAGGCTTCGAGCTTTTCCACTTCGATCAGCGGCGCGCTCACGTTCATCGATTCAGGAAATACGAAAAGATCATGTCAACCACGATGATCCAGCAGATCGACAGCACCACCGCGCGCGTAGTCGCGCGGCCCACGCCCTCGGCGCCGCCCTGCACGGAAAATCCCGTGCTCACACCGATCAGGGTGATCAGCACGGCGAACACCGCGGACTTGGCGATGCCCTGCCAGACGTCGCCCGGCTCGAGCAGGGAAAGCGTCTGCAGCACGTAGGCCGTCGGCGTGATGTTGAGCGCGGGCGAGGAATACAGCGCCGCGCCGCCGATCGCGACCGCATCGGCGAAGATCGTCAGCGCCGGCAACATGACCAGCATCGCGAGCAAGGCCGGCGCGGCGAGGTAACGCACCGGCTCGATGCCCATCGTCGCCAACGCATCGACTTCCTGCGACACGCTCATCGAACCGATGCGCGCGGCGAGCGCCGAACCCGAACGCCCGGCAACCAGGATCGCCGTGATCAGCGCGCCGAATTCGCGCGTCACCGACTTCGCCGCCGCGACGACCACCTGCGACTGCGCGCCGAATTCACTCAGCGCGGCGATGAACTGGATGCCCAGCATCACGCCGATGGTCAGCGCGAGCAGGGTGACGATGGGCAGCGCATCCACGCCGATCTGGCGCATCTGCTCGGCGACCGCGCGCAGGCGCAGCGGCTGGCCGATGCGCCAGCCAGCGAGGGAAAAATACAGGCTTTCGAGCAGCAGCATCGCCGCATAGCCGACGTTGGCGAGCGCACCCAGCGTTGCGCGCCCCAGGCTTTCGAGCGGGCGGACGATGGCATTCATGTCATGCGCCGCGGGCGGCATCCACATCCGCGTACAGCGGAAATACCTTGTCCAGCCGCGCCAGTTGCAATACCGCGAGCACCTGCTTGCTGGCCGCGATCAGGCCGTAGCGCCGGCCGGCACTGCGTGCGCGCTGGAAGCCTTCGACCAGCGCAGCGATTCCCGATGAATCGATATACGTCACCCGCGCCAGTTCGACGCCGACGCCGCCGCGGTCGAGTGCCACGAGTATCACGTCGCGCACCTGCTGCGACCAGGACAAATCGACCTCGCCGCGCACGCGCACGAGCACGTAGTCGCCGAGATCCTCGCTGTCGCAGGCGTTTTCCGGATCGCTCATTCGTGTTCCCCACTTTCGATGCGCTTGTGCATGCGCAGGATGTTGCCCTGCCCGTCCGCGGCCGGCTCCAGCGTCCAGTCGTCCATCGTCGCGGCGATGAACGGCAGGCCGAGTCCGCCCGGCTTGCATTCGGACAGGTCGCGCGGTTTCAGGCACGCCGGATCGACCGCCGGCGCCCGATCGCGCAACTCGAACGCGAGCATATCGCGCTCGCGGGCGACATGCAGCGCGATGCGGCGCGTGCATTCGCCGCCGTAGGCATGGCGGATGACGTTCGTGCAGGCCTCGTCCACGGCGAGGACGAGCCGGTCGCGCAATTCCGGCGCGACGCCCTGCGCATCCAGCGCGTGGCGCAGCGCCGCGCGCACCGTGCGCATCTGCGCCGCCTGCGCGGGAAACTCCAGGTCCAGCAAGGTGTGCGCCTGCGTGCCGCAGGGCTCCTGCAGGAGCAGCAGCGTGGTGTCGTCGACCAGATGCAGGCGTTTCAAATCGCCGATGACCGCGCGCAGACGCGGCTCCGGCGCCAGCGCCGCATGCCGCGCGATCAGGCCGCGCAGGCCGGCTTCGCCAAGGCGATCGGTCGCGCCGGTGCGCACGTCGGTGGCGCCGTCGGAAAACAGGTACAGGGCATGCTGGCCGAGTGCGAACTCGCGTTCGCCGTACTCCGCCTCGGCGAGGATGCCGAGCGGCGGACCGTCGGCGGGAAGTTCCTCGAAATCGCTTCCGTCGTGCAGCAGCGCGGGCGGAAATCCCGCGCTGGCCAGGCGCACCTTGCCGCCGGCGCGGTCGTACTGGCCGACCGCGGCACAGACGAAACGGCCGTCCTGCACGCTGCGGCACAGTTCCGCGTTGACCTGCGCCAGCCACGCACCGGGTGCCGGCGCGTGCGCGCCGACCCAGCGCAACATGCTGGCGACGCGCACCATCAGGAAGGCCGCGTCGAGGCCCTTGCCGGAAACATCCCCGATCACGAACGCGAGGCGGCCATCGGGCAGGTCGAAGAAATCGTAGAAGTCGCCGGAAATCTCGTGCGCCGGCAGGTTGACGCCGCGGATCGGAAAATCACCGCGCCGGCGTCGTGGCAGCATGGATTTCTGCATGCGCCGGGCGAGTTCGAGCTCACGCTTGATGCGCTGCTGCTCAACCAGCCCGTGGGCGAGTTGTGCGTTGCCGATCGCAAGCACGGCCGGCGCGGCCACGAGGCGCAGGATCTCCGCGTCGTCCTCGTCGAACAGGCTGCCGTCGCGGCGGTTGATCACTTCCAACGCGCCGATCGGCCCGCGCGCATTGCTCAGCGGCGCGCACAGGATCGAGCGCGTGGCGAACCCGGTTTCCGCGTCCACGCGCACGTTCACGCGCGCGTCGTTGCGCGCGTCGCGCACGATCTGCGTGGCGTTATCGGCGACGCAGCGCCCGACCACGCCCTGGCCGACGGCGAGCTTGAGCCCGGTGATGTCGACCGGTCCGACGCAGATGCGGCATTCGATGAGGCCGGCATGGTCGAGCAGGAACAGGCTCGCGGCCTCGGCCTGCATGAAGTCGGCGATGCGCGTGACCGCCATGTTCAGGGTCTCGCGCAGATCCAGCGATTCGGCCAGCGCCTGGCTCAGTTCCGCGAGAAACCGCAGCGCGCGCCGCTCTCCGTCACCCGCCGCGGCGAGCGGGACCGCGTTCACGGCGACTGCGATTCCGGCGGACGCGGTTCGTGGCGATTACGCGCGCGGGTGCGGCCCCAGACGGTCACGACCGGGCCGGACAACGCATAAAGCACGGCAATGCCAAACAGCACGCGCGGCGGATTCATGGCCAGCGCGACAAGGATCAGCACGATGAGGATCAGCCAGAAGAACGGCACCTTGTCCGAGCGCGGCCACGACTTGAAGCTGTAGTAGCGGAAGCGGCTCACCATCAAAAGTCCCGCGGCGATCGCGATGACCGGCGTGATGAATTGCACCTGCGCACCGGTCCATCCCAGATCCAGCACCGTCCACACATAGGACATGACCAGGCCCGCACCGGCCGGAATCGCCAGGCCCTGGAAGAAGCGTTTGTCGGCGACGCCGACCTGTGTGTTGAAACGCGCCAGGCGCAGCGCGCCGCAGGCGGCGAATATGAACGCGGCGGCCCAGCCGAGCTTGCCCCAGGCCGCGCCGTGTTCCTTGAGCGATTCCAGCGACCACACATACAGCACCAGCGCCGGCGCAACGCCGAAACTGACCAGGTCCGAGAGCGAGTCGTACTGCACGCCGAATTCGCTTTGCGTGTTGGTCAAACGCGCCACCCGGCCGTCGAGACCGTCGAACAGGGCGGCAACAAAGACGGCGATCACCGCGTCGGCATACTGGCCGCCGATCGCGGCGATGATCGCGTAAAAACCGGCGAACATCGCGCCCGTGGTGAGCAGGTTCGGCAGCAGGTAAATGCCGCGATGCGGTTTTGACTGGCTGGCGGGAGCGTCCATCCGGACCCCAAGTTCAAGCGTATTGCCCGCAGTTTACCGCAAGGCTGCGCCGGGGCACGCTTTTACGGCGCCGGCCCTTGTGGCATAGTGGTTTCCGCGACAGGGGCTACATTGGGAGCAGCCGGCCCGGCCGGTACGGAGAATTTCGATGAACCGCAAACTGGTGTTGCTGGCCCTGTCCTGCTTCGTGGTGGGCGCCTACGCGGCCGACCAGCAGGTATACAAATGGACGGACGCCTCGGGCGTGGTGCACTTTTCCGACGCGCCGCCGCCCAAGGACGCCAAGGACGTGCAGCTGATGCGCGTGAGCGGCAGCGACCGTCCGCGCAGCGTCGAGACCGCGGCGAACGGCGAACCGGGCAGCGGCGCGGAAGGCGAGAACGGCGGCACGCCCGCCGCGCCGCCCGATCCCAAGGACGCCAACGCCAAGGCTTGTGCGACCGCGCGCAACAACCTGGAAATTCTCAACAGCAAGATGCCGGTCAGCGTGACCGGGCCGGATGGCAAGGCCCTGCCGCTGGACGACAAGGCGCGCGCCGCGCAGATCGCCGCAGCCAATGCCAACGTCGAGTTGTACTGCAAGCCATAATCCGCGAGCGGTGCGCGGCCGCGCGCTGCTCCCTTCGATCGTCGTACTCGCCATCGCCGCCGTCGCGGCATGGTGGTATTTCGCGCCGCACACCCTGCCCGCCTTCGTCCAGCAGAAATTGCCGGAATCGCCCAAGGCCAATCCGCCGTTATACGAATGGCGCGACGCGCAGGGTCGTTTGCACGTGACCGACACGCCGCCGACGGATCGCCCCTACAAGACCGTGCACTACGACTCGAAGGCCAACGTGCTGCCGCCGGGCGTCGCGCCGAGCAAGTAAGCCGCCGTCTGCTGCTACTCCGGCTGCTACAATTCCGGATTCTTTTTCGCGACGACTCGCCGCCATGCGTCTTTCCAGATTCCATCTCGCCACCGTCAAGGAAGTCCCCGCCGACGCGGAAATCGCCAGCCACCGCCTGATGCTGCGCGCCGGCATGCTGCGCAAGCACGCCGCCGGGCTTTACACCTGGTCGCCGCTGGGCCTCAAGGTGCTGAAGAAGGTCGAGGCCATCGTGCGCGAGGAAATGAATCGCGCCGGCGCGCTCGAGATCACCATGCCGACCGTACAGCCGCGTGAACTGTGGGACGAGACCGGGCGCTGGCAGAAATTCGGTCCGCAGCTGCTCAAGATCAAGGATCGCAAGGAAGCCGAATACTGCTACGCGCCGACCGCCGAGGAAGTCGTCACCGATTTCGCGCGCAGCGAACTGAAAAGCTACAAGCAGCTTCCAGTCAACTTCTACCAGATCAACACGAAATTCCGCGACGAGATCCGCCCGCGCTTCGGCGTGATGCGCGCGCGCGAGTTCCTGATGAAGGACGCCTACTCGTTCCATCTGGACGAGGAAGGCCTCGTCCGCGAATACGACAACATGTACGCGACATACGGGCGCATCTTCACGCGCCTCGGGCTCGCCTTCCGCGCGGTTGCCGCCGACACCGGCGCGATCGGCGGCAGCCGCAGCAACGAATTCCAGGTGCTTGCCGATTCGGGCGAGGACGCGCTGGTGTTTTCCGACGGTTCCGACTATGCCGCCAACGTCGAACTTGCGTCGGCGCTCGCGCCCGGCCCGCGTGCAGCGGCGGGCGAAGCGATGCGCGAAGTGCCGACGCCCGGCAAGTCGACCTGCGCCGACGTCGCCGCCCTGCTCGGCATCGACATCCGGCGCACGGTGAAATCGGTTTGCGTGATGGGCGAGCAGGGATTCGTCCTCGCGCTGGTGCGCGGCGACCACGACGTCAACGAGGTCAAGCTGGGCAAGATCGCCGGCATGGCCGAATACCGCCTCGCAAACGAAGCCGAAATCCTCGCCGCGCTCGGCGCCAAGCCGGGTTATCTGGGCCCCGTTGGCGCAAACCGCAAGAAAGTGCAGGTCATCGCCGACCGCGACGTCGCCGCGATGGCCGATTTCGTCGTCGGCGCGAACAAGGTCGATTTCCACATCGCCGGCGTGAACTGGGGCCGCGACCTGGCCGAGCCCGACGTCGTCGCCGACA
>DASTAL010000123.1:0-6761 GCA_035712685.1 Rudaea sp.
GTATTCGGCAAACGCGTTCGGCAGGCCCGCGTTCGGATGCGTGCTGACCCGGCATTCGGCGATCCGCGCCAGGGCATCGACGTAGGCGCGCAATTCGGTCGCGCCGAGGGCGCAGTTCAACCCGATCGACAGCGGTCGCGCATGGCGTAGCGAGTAGTAGAACGCCTCGGCGGTCTGGCCGGACAGCGTGCGTCCGGACAGGTCGGTGATCGTGCCGGAAATCATCACCGGCACGCGCGCGCCGAGCGCGTCGAAGACCTGCTCGATGCCGAACAGCGCGGCCTTGGCGTTGAGCGTGTCGAAAATCGTTTCCACCATCAGCGTGTCGGCGCCGCCATCGATGAGCGCGCGCGGCCTCGACGTAGGCGGCGGCGAGCTGGTCGAAACCCACGTTGCGGAATCCCGGGTTGTTCACGTCCGGCGAAATCGACGCAGTGCGGCTGGTCGGGCCGAGCACGCCGATCACGAAGCGCGGCTGGTTCGGAGTCTTCGCTTCGGCGGCGTCGCAACACTCGCGTGCCAGGCGCGCACCTTCGCGATTCAATTCGGGAACGAGATGTTCGAGGTGGTAGTCGGACTGGCTGATCGTGGTGGAATTGAAGGTGTTCGTTTCCACGAGGTCGGCGCCGGCGTCGAGGTAAGCCATGTGCACGGCGCGGATGATGTCCGGTTGCGTCAGCGAGAGCAGGTCGTTGTTGCCTTTCACGTCGTGCTCGCAGCTTGGTCCATGCCCGTGCGCATGCGTGCCCGCGTGCCCGCGCGCGAAGCGCTCGCCGCGGTAACCGTCTTCGTCGAGTTTGTGGGCCTGCAGCATCGTGCCCATCGCGCCGTCGATGACGAGGATGCGCCGGGCCAGCGCGGCTTCGAGCGCGGCAACGCGCGCGGGATTTTTCCAGGGCAGGGTGTTCATGCGGGCTTTCTCGCGACCAGGTGCAACACTTCGAAATGCGGCGGGCGGCGTTCGCGCGTGATCGTCCCGCAGGCGATGATTTTCAATCCGGCGGACTGCGCGAAGCGGCGCAAGTCCTCGGCGCGGAACCCGAGATTGCGGTGATCGAACGGTGACACCGCGGCACGATGCGCATGGCGACCCAGCGTGATCGCGGACAGGCGCCCGCCGGGCTTGAGCACACGTGCCGCCTCGGCAATCGCCAGCGCGGGGTCCTCGCTGTAGGTCAGCGCGTGCATCAGCGTGACCAGGTCGAAGCGACGCGCGCCGAGATCGAGCGCGTGCATGTCGCCCAGGCGCACCTGCACGTTGCGGAAGGATTTGAGCCGTGTGCGCGCTGCGGCGACCACACGCTCGCTGGCATCGATGCAGAGGATGGACTTGGCGTGCGGCGCGAGCAGTTCCGCGAGTACGCCGTCGCCCGAAGCGACGTCGAGTACGTCGCCGACCTCGATCAGGCTGGTCAGGGCCCGCGCCAGCGCTTCCCAGGTCCGGCCGGGCGAATAATGCCGCTCCATGTCGCCGGCCACGGAATCCGCCCAGCCCGCAGCACGCGCGCGCTGCGCCAGCATCGACGGCAGGCGGCGCAGGTCGTCCGCGATCAGGGCGTCGTCGAGGCTGGCGCGCAGGGCCTGCACGAGTTGCGCGGTCTTGCCATCGGTTTCCGCGTTCCAGCGGTAATACGCCGACACGCCGGCGCGGCGGTCGCGCACGAGTCCGGCCTCCTTGAGCTTGGCCAGGTGCGTGGACACGCGCGGCTGCGCCAGTCGCAGCACGCTGGCGAGTTCGGCCACGGTCAGCTCCTCGCGCTCGATCAGGGCGAGCAGGCGCAGGCGCGTGGGGTCGGCGAGCAGGCGCAGCAGGCCGGAAGTAGCAGCGAGATCCAAGTGTATCCTTTCATCTTGATTGAAAGATGGATGGCTATCGTAGCGCGATGGAACAATAGCGTCAAAGAGAATGTCTGATACCGTTCGCCCTGAGCGTAGGCGCGAAGCGCCGAAGTCGAAGGGCTGGGGGCTTTTCGACTTCGCTCGCATTGCTCGCTACGCTCAACGCGAACGGTTTTCAGCAGTCGGGAACGTGGGGTCACTGTCTTGAGGAAATGGTTTCTACATTGGATGGTCGCGGTAAGTCTGGCGGTTCCATCCATCATCGCGCGCGCCGACGTCGCCTATTCGGAACTGGCCAAGTTCTGGACGCCGGATGCGCAGCGCGTTCCGTATCGCGCCATCGAAACCCCCGGCCGCATCGACGGCGAGAAACTGCCGCTGATCGTGTTCCTGCACGGCGACTGGCAGGACGGCACCGACAACGAATCGCAGCTCGCCGGCTATGGCAATGGCTCGATGTTGTGGCTGGATCAGGCCATCCATGGCGATATCCCGCTGGTCTATGTCGCGCCGCAAACCACGGGCGGCTACTGGCCGCCGCGGCGCGTGGCTTCCGTCGTGCGCGATGCGCTCAAGCGCTTTCCCGTCGATCCGCGGCGCATCTATCTGACCGGCGTCTCCGATGGCGGCACCGGTGTATGGGATGCGCTAAAAGTCTGGCCTGAATGTTTTGCCGCCGGCGTGCCGATGTCCGGCATGACCGAAATCGCGGGGCTCGCGTCGATTCGCGATGTGCCGCAATGGGCATTCCACGGCGCCAAGGACAACGATACGGACGTTGAAACCGGCTACGACGGCGCCATGGTCGGCTCGCGCGCGGTCGTACGCGCACTGCGCGCGCTGGGCGCGACGCCGCGTTACACCGAATATCCGAACGAGATGCACGTGATCTGGCATCACGCCTACTCCACGCCCGCGCTGTTGCCGTGGCTGCTCGATCAGCGCCTAGACCATCCGCCTTGCGATTTCGACGTGTTGCCCGCACCCGGGGCGCTGACGTGGAAGGGCGGAAAACGGTAGAATTCACATCTCTCCGTTCGCGTTGAGCGTAGCTCGCGCAGCGAGCGGAGTCGAAACGCACGTCCTTCGACTTCGGCCCATCTTTTTCAAAGATTGGGCCTACGCTCAGGACGAACGGATTTTACGTTTACGGGAGCCGCCATGGATTTCCGCTTCAGCGAAGAACAACTGCAGATCCAGGCCATCGCTCGCGACTTCGCGCAGAAGCGCATCGCGCCGGTCGCGGCGGATTTCGACAAATCCGGCGAATTCCCGCTCGAGAACATCCGCGAGATGGGCCAGCTCGGCCTGATGGGCATCGAAGTGCCGGCCGAATACGGCGGCGCGGGGATGGATTCGATCGCCTACGTGCTGGCGATGATGGAAATCGCCGAAGCCGACTGCGCGCATTCCACGATCATGTCGGTGAACAACACGCTTTACTGCAACGGGTTGCTGAAATTCGGTAACGAAGAGCAGAAGCACAAGTACGTCACCCCGATTGCGAGCGGGCAGGCGATCGGCGCGTTCGCGCTGACCGAACCGCAATCCGGCTCGGATGCGACGGCCATGCGCTGCCGTGCGACGAAACAGGCGGACGGAAGTTTCATCATCAACGGCAAGAAAAGCTGGATCACGTCGGGGCCGGTGGCGAAATATATCCTGCTTTTTGCGATGAGCGATCCTGATAAACACGCGCGAGGTATCACAGCGTTCATGATCGACACCGAGCGCGCCGGATTCCATCGCGGCAAGACCGAACCCAAGCTCGGCATCCGCGCCTCGGCGACCTGCGAAATCGAATTCACCGACTATCACGCGCCGGCATCGGACGTGATCGGCGAGGAAGGCCACGGCTTCAAGATCGCCATGGGCGTGCTCGACGCCGGCCGCATCGGCATCGCTTCGCAGGCGGTCGGCCTGGCGCGCGCCGCCTACGAAGCCACGCTCACGTACGCGCGCGACCGCAAGGCCTTCGGCCAGTCCATCGGCTCGTTCCAGATGATCCAGCAGAAGATCGCGGACATGAAGTGCCGGCTCGATGCGGCACATTGGCTGACCCTGCGTGCGGCCTGGACCAAGCAGCAGGGCGGGCGTTTTTCGACCGAGGCGGCGGTGGCAAAACTCACCGCGTCCGAGGCCGCGATGTGGATCACGCACCAGGCCGTGCAGGTGCACGGCGGCATGGGCTACAGCAAGGAAATGCCGCTCGAGCGCTATTTTCGCGATGCCAAGATCACCGAGATCTACGAAGGCACGTCGGAAATCCAGCGCATGGTCATCGCGCGCAACGAGACGGGCCTGCGCTGAACCGGATTGCCGTCAGGCGAGCGTTTCGGCGTCGGACGAATCGGATTCCGAGCTGGCGACGCGGTTGCGTCCGGCTGCCTTGGCCAGGTACAGCGCGGTATCGGCGCGGCGCAGCAGGTCGGCCGGTGTCTGCGCGTCGCGCGGGTATACCGCCACGCCGATCGACACGGTCACGTGCGGCAACTGCTGCTGCCGATACGTCACGCTCATGTCGGCCGTGGCTTGGCGGATGGTCTCGGCGCGACGCTGCGCGGTCGCGGCGTCGGCTTCGAGCAGGATCACGGTGAATTCCTCGCCGCCGTAGCGGCAGGCGATGTCTTCGGATCGGGCCGCGCGCTTGAGCACCTCGGCGAACTGCGCGAGCAGGGCGTCGCCGGCTTCGTGGCCATGGCTGTCGTTGAAACGCTTGAAGTGGTCGATGTCGAGCATGAGCACGGCCAGCGTCTGCGAACGCCGCGCGCTGCGCTGCAGTTCGCGTTCCAGCGAGACCTCCAGATAACGCCGATTGAACAGGCCAGTCAGCGGATCGCGGATCGATTGCGTGCGCAGGGTTTCCTTCAGGCGCAAGTTCGCCAGCGCCAGCGACAATTGCTCGGCGGCGGCGAGCGCGATGCGGCGCTCGTCCGCGGTCGGCGCGCGTTCGCCGTCGAACGTGAGCACGCCGATCATTTCGTTGTGCGCGGCCAGCGGCACGCACAGGTAGCCGGCGCCGGGAGAATCCGGATTCGGCCAATGCACGTGCTTGCACGAAAAACTCGGTGCCGTCCCCGCCAGGGGATAAGCCTGGCCGCGGCGCAGCGCCCAGCAGTCTTCGGGCGCGAAAACCGATTCGGCGAGCAGGCCATGCCGGCCCCAATGCGCGCCGATCGAGGCCAGGTTTTGTGAAGGATTGATCAGTGCCATGCGCCCGCCAAGCTGCGGCAGCAGGCCGCCCAGCGACTTGCCGATGCCTTCGCGGACTTCGTCCAGGGTCTGGCAGCCGTGCAGCAATTCGCCGAATGTCGCCAGCTTGGACATCGTCTCGCTCATGTCCCGTGCGTCGGCGAGGGATTGGTTCAAGCGCAGATTGGCGTCGTTCAACCCGGCGCGGGCGGCCTGCTCCACGCGATACGAGCGCAGCACCAGCCAATAGGCAAGTGCGAGAGCCAGCAGGCTTACCAGCAGCGCGGCAGCGGCGATCGAGCGGGTTATCAGGGCGCTGCGCGCGCTATCCAGGTTGCGCTCGTTGAGCAGGCGGTTTTCCTCCGCAAGGATGCCTCCCGACAAGCCGCGGATCTTGGCCACGCCGATATCGGGCATCTCGGCGGGGCGCGATCCGGATTTGCGCCGGTCCTGCACCAGTTGCAGGGACTCGGACTGCTCCTGGCGAATGGAGGCCGTGAAGTCGGCCATGCGTCGAACCTGGACGGGATTGTCTCGCACCAGGTCGGCGAGCGCGTTCAATTCCGCGTCGAGCAGAGGAGCCATGTCCTCGAATTCGCCGCGGCGCACGACATCGCCGGTCGCTGCATAGGCGATGGCATCGGCCTGCATCGCACGCAGGCGTGAAATCACCGCCTCGGTGCGCTCCATCACCTCGTAGGTATGCGTCACCCATTCGTTCTCGGCGACGAGGCGGTCCAGCGTGTGCCAGATGAAAAGGGTGAGGGTCAGCAGCAGCGTTGCGGTGATTGCAAACAGAACCGACAGGCGCGTGAAGAACGCCGGCTTGTATGGCGGCTGCGCGTTGCTGTCCGGCTTGAGGGTCGCCATGGTTCGACTTGCCTGCTGCCCGCCTGAGGGGAATTCTACAATAACCGCATAAAAACCCGTGGCGGCATGGGATTTTTCCTTGCGTTGGCGCGTTGCATGCTGGCGAATGCCCAGCCCCAGGCGGTATCCTTGACGTCCCGAAAATCCCGTTCCGGACGGACTTCCATGAATGCCAAGCCCAGCGCGGTCGCGCGCGCCGACGACCCCCTTCCGCAAGCGATCCTTGCCGCCCTGGGCACTGCCGCTACACCGCTGGCCAGACCCTTCGTCGAGCATTTCTTCAGCCGCATCGGCAGTGAGGACAGATCCGCCCATGCTGCCGACGCATGGTCGGGAATGATGCGTGGCCTGCTCGATTTCGTGCGGGTGCGCAAGGCGGGCACGCCGAATCTGCGCGTGTTCAACCCGGTGCAGGATGCCGACGGCTATGAATCCGCGCACACGGTCATCGACATCATGACCGACGACATGCCGTTCCTGGTCGACTCGGTCGGCATTGCCGTGACCCAGGCCGGCTTGAACCTGCACCTGGTCGCGCATCCGGTCTACAGCGTCGAACGCGATGCCGGCGGCAACGTCCTCGCATTCGCGGCGGAAGGCGGCAAGGGCAAAACCGAGTCGCTGATGCACTTCGAAATCGACCGTATCACCGATCCGGCCGACCGCGCGCGCCTGGAACAGTCCGTGCGCTCGGCGCTGGACGATGTCGCCCAGTGCTACCGCGACTGGCCGGCGATGCGCGAGAAGATGCTGGGCATCGCCGACGCGCTCGCTTCGAGCAAGTTGCCGGTGGATGCGGCCGGTGTGGCCGAGGCGCAGGAGTTCCTGCGCTGGGCGGCGGCGGATCATTTCACGTTCCT
>DASTAL010000124.1:0-2569 GCA_035712685.1 Rudaea sp.
CCTTCGGCGTCGGTGTTGTCCACTTCCACGGTGATGCCGGCGCGCGTGCGGATGACCTCGCCGGGCCGATAGGCGTCTGCGGATACCGCATTCTCCACCGCCGGGATCAGCAAGGTCAGGCGCAGCGGCAATTTCGCCTGCATGACGAGGCCGGCGAGCGCGATCGCATGCGCCGCGCCGCCCATGTCCTTCTTCATCCAGCGCATGCCATCGGCGGTTTTCAGGTCCAGGCCGCCGGTGTCGAAACACACGCCCTTGCCGACCAGCACCAGGTGCGGATCGTTCGCCCGGCCCCAGGTCAGCTCGGCCAGCCGCGGTGGCCGATGGCTGCCGCGACCGACCGCGTGGATGGTCGGGAAATTCGCCTTCAACAGCGCAGGGCCCGCCCATTCGCGGAATTTCGCGCGATGCTGGCGCGCAAGCGCCGCCACGTCCTGCGTCAGCTGCGCTGGCCCCATGTCCTGGGTCGGCGTGTTGACGAGGTCGCGCACACGGGCAATTCCGTCGAGAATATTACCAACAGCTCGCAACGTGCTGCTATCTACAGACAAATTGGCCGCATCGCGCGTGGATTTGCGGTAGCGTGAAAAGCGGTAGGCCCCCAATCCCCAGCCGAGCGCAGCGCGGACGGGATCGAGCGCGATGCCCTGACCTGACGCCAACCGGTAATTGCCCGGCGGCAAGACGTACGGCAATCCGGACAGGGCGTGGACGTCGTCGTGATTCGCCACGCCAACCAGCACGGCCCGCCGTTGTCCTTTTGCGTCAGGCAGCGCGCAATACGTGCCGGGATCGGCTCGAAATCCGTTGGCGTCGATCCAATCCCGCGCATTGCCACCGAGGCGACGCGTGGTCTTTTCCAGCTTGGCCGCATCAACGGCAATCAAATCGATGGCTTGGCGGCCGCTGGATGTCAGTCCGTGCATTGCTCCTCCTCGGAAATGTCGCCGGCTCAACGTGTTGGATTGACAAGTTGCGGCGTTACATCCGGTAAAGCAGGGACTATGCCAACACCGGAATCGAGGCTGGCGAAGCGGATGGTTGCAGCAGGCAGTCGGCAAGTTCGTGCAGGCTGCGCACGCTGATGTGCGGCGGCGCGGCACCGACCCATGCCGAACCATTGCGGTTGATCCAGGCACTGCGCAGGCCGGCGGCGTGCGCTCCGGCGACATCGAGTTGCGCATCGTCGCCCACATGCAGCACGGCGTGCGTCGGCAGATTCAGCCCCGCACAGGCAGCGTGGAAGATCGCCGGCGCCGGCTTGCCCACGCCGCAGTCGCGCGCGCTCACGCTGAAGCGGAAGAAGCGGTCGAGACCGATGCGGCGCAGGTCCGCGTTGCCATTGCTCAGCGAGACCAGCGGATAACGCGCCGCCAGGCGCTCGAGCGCCGGCAGCACGTCGGCGTAGCAGTCCACTTCATTGCGCGCGGCGTAGTATTCGGCAAAGGCCGCGTCCACGTGCGCCTCGCCATAGCCGTGCGGGATCAACGCATGGCGCAGCGACAGGCAGCGCTGCGCGGTGAAATCGTGGGACAAATGCGGATTCTCGGCCGCCACGCGCTCGCGCAGATTGCGCATCGCCGCGATCGGATATGCCGCCGCCGCACGCGGACAATGGATCTTCAGCCACGCATCCAGGCGTTCCTCGGCGCGCGCGATGACCGGTTCTATCGGCCACAGCGTGTCGTCGAGATCCAGCGTGATCGCGGCGATGTCCACGTCAGCCGCCGCCATCCTTGGTCGCGTCGGCCTGTTGCTGCTTTTCCGCCTTCAGGCGCGCTGCCTCGACCCTGGCCTTTTGCGTCTCGGGCGATTTCGGCGACTCGCGGGTCAGCATGTCCAGGGTCGCATTCGGCGCCGACACCGGGCGGCCGTCCATCGTCAGCATGGGTGGCTTCAGGTGCGCGTCGACGAAAGCGATGCGCGCTGCCTGCTTGGTCGTTGTCAGGTCGGGGGCGTCCGCATTCGGCACCAGCCCCTGCTGGCGCAGGATCGCCTTGCCGGCATCGCTGTCCGCGAAGGCCACGAACTTTTCCGCTTCGGCGCTGTGCGGACCACCATTGCGCGTGGCGAGGTAAATCGCCGAATACAGCGGGTAGCTGCCGTCGGCAATCGTGGCCGTGGACGCACGCACGCCTTCGACACCGAGCACCTTCACCTTGGGGTTGTGCATGACGCCGGAAAGCGTGCTCATGCCCAAGCCATTCGCGTTGAGGGCGATGTCCTCTTCGAGCTTTTCCGTGTTCACGTACATGCGCGACACGGAAACGTTCTGGTCGCCGTAATGGAACAGGAGCAGGCGCGTGGAATACTCGACGCCATCCAGCGGCGCGGCGACGCCATCGAGATTAATCGGCGCGTCGTTGCCGCCGAGGTCCTTCCAGTTCGTGATCCGGCCGAGGTAGACATCGTGCAATTGCTTGAGCGTGATGTTGCCCACCGGATTGGTCGGCGCAACGATCGGCACCAGCGCATCCCAGGCCACCGGATAGAAATTCGTGCCCTGCTCCTCGACGCGATCCGGCATGGCCGCACGCGCGCTGGCAGCGATATCCGCCGTGCCGGCGTA
>DASTAL010000125.1:0-8506 GCA_035712685.1 Rudaea sp.
GGCAAAAGCACGATCCTGCGTCCGGCCTGCCGCTGCTGGCCGAAGCCGAGCGCCGCTGGCGCGCCCTGCTGCCGGCGGACCATCCGATCCTTCTGCATGTGCGGCGCGCGCGCGCCGCGTTTGCGCTCGACAACGGCGACACCGCCACGGCCGCGCGCGAGCTCGTGGCCGCCGTGGCCGGCTTCGAGGCCGGCGGCGCGCTGCCGATCGACCTGGCGATCGCGCGCAGCGAATTGGCACAAGTGCGGCTGCGCCAGAACCGGCGCGGCGACGCCCGCACCCTGCTCAAGCAGTCCCTGCCGGTGCTGCGCGCCTCGTTGTTGCCGGGCGAAGTCAGTCGCGCCGCCGCCGAAAGCCTGGCCGCGCGCCTTGGCGAAACGGGCTGAGGCGCGGCGCGAACACTGCGTCCAGCCCGCGCCTTCGCGTCATGGCCACACTGCGTGATTCGGATCGAACTCCACCTCGCGGCGCTCGCCGGCGCGGATGCCGAAGCCGCACATCGCGAGCGGCCCTTCGGCCATCGCTTCCAGACCGAAGGCTTCTTCGATCTGCACCTCGTTGACGCCGGCTGTGACAAAGGCGCCGAGCCCGAGCTCGGTCGCGGCGAGGTACAGCGTCTGCGACAGGTGGCCCGCATCGAGGATCACGGCGCGATAGGCCTTGGCGTGGTTGCGGTATTTCCAGAAGTTGCGCGCGAAGCGTCCGGTCAGCGCGACCACGACATGCGCTTCGGCGAAATACGGCTGGCCGCCCAGACAGGTCTTGGCGAGCTTCTCCAGTTCCGTCGCATCCATTGCGCGGATCGGCTCCAGCGCATGCGCGGCCGGATGGTAGTGGTACAGCCCCGGCGCGATGCCGTCCACGCGCTGCACCAGCACGTAGGCTTCGACCGGATGCAACCCGCCCGCCGACGGTGCGCCTTTTTTCAGCAGGAAGATGCCGGGCGCGTATTCGTCCACCGCGCGCGCGCCGAATGCGCGATACATCGCGGCGCTGAACTGCGTGAGGTCGAGCTTGCGCGACATGTCGTAATTGCGACAGGTTACGCGGCGCGCGAGCAGCTGGTCGAGCGCACTGTCGCCGGCAGCGGGAAGTTTCTGCCGTCGTGACGGCTCGACGCGCTCGCGCACCGGCGCGGGCGAGCTGCCCAGGCGCTCGAGAAACGTCTGGTCGGTTTCCTCGCCGAAGCGGCGCTGCGCCTCGACGGTATCAACGCTGCGCCAGCGCGAGAAACGGTGCGCGACCGCATCCAGTCCGCGCCAGTGCGTTTCGCGCAAGAAATCGTCGGCTTCGCGCGCGGCGGCGTCGCCGTCCGCCTGGGCGATCAGCAGGCCCTTGTCCTGCAGCGCCTGCAGGATCGCGCGCGGATGCGTCTGCGCCAGCTCGTCCAACGTCATCCACTGCGAGGGCGACAGCACGCCGAGCACGGCCATCTCCTCCGCCGACAAGACGATTTCCTCGTCGCGATGCGGCGCCAGCGCGATCCACTCGACCACGTTGCGCAGACCGGTGCCGCCGCTGGCGAGCAGGGACAGGTCGAAGTCCAGCCGCTCGCGCGGCTCGATCATCACATGGGCGCAGCGGCGTACTTGCATTGGGATCGCTCGAACGGGAAATGCGCGCAAGGGTAGGCAGCGCGCGCGAATCTGGCAAGCCGCACGTAGAGCATGACGGTTTTGGGATCACTGTCACTGAACGCGCCGCGCAGGGTGCTAGCGTGCCGCTCCCTCAGGGGATTGTTTAGTTGGAGTACGTTATGGCTTACGCAAATCATGTCAGTAAATCGCAGATCATCGAACTGTTGGGCAAACTCGCCGACGACGACGGCTACCGCATCCGCTTCCAGCGCGACCCGGACGCCGCGTTGGGCGAGCTGGATTTTCCGCCCGGAAGCTTCGCCGGTTTCCCAGGCAATTCGGAGCAGCATGGAATGCTGGCGGACAAAACCATTTTCGCGGCGGCGCGCCAGCGCATGGTCGATGAAGTTGCCGGCGAATGCCTATGCATGATCATTCCGAATTTCCGGCTGGACTATGGCGATCAACACCGTCGCAGTGGAGCGGCGATGCAGTAATATCGGCGCGCCTACCCGTCGGGCTTGTTCCCCCGGCGGGTTGGCGGTATACCTTCCGCAACCGCAACACAGGGGAAAGCGATGGCAGATCAAAAAGTCAGCAAGGCCCAGATGCTGGATTTGCTTGGCCGTCTCGCAAACGACGACGGTTTTCGCTCTCGCTTCGAAAAGAATCCGTCCGCCGCGCTCGCCGAGGTCGGCATTCCACCGGATCAGATTAAGGGATTTCCTGAGGATCACACGCGACCTGGCATGCTAGCGCCGAAACCGGAATTCGAAGCTGCGCGCAAACGCCTGATCGATCAAGCGGGTGATGAGTGCCTCTGCATGATAATTCCAGGACTGCGGCTCGACTTCGACGATCACAATTGAGACGTTTATTCCAGGTTCTTCTGCAATGACGTGAGCCGGCGATCAATGCTTGCTATTGTTGCGGCATCGGGCCAGATCTTCCTGAATTCCGAAAGCGATTGCTTGGCCTCAACGCCATCTTTGAGATCAAGCGACAGTTCTGCCGCACGCAACAAGGCCAAGTCGGACTGCACTACGTTGAATGCTGTCATGAATTGTGCAAATCCGTATTCCGCATAGGCACGGCCTCGATGCGTGACTAGCCAGCGCGCTTGTTCCAATGCGCGCGTGTCGTCGTGATTCGCCGCGTAAGAATCGAGCAGGGCCAGATGTGTGACGTACAGTTCGTGGCCGTCGACCAACGGCTGCAGTACCTGGATGGCACGTTCCGCCTGACCGCTATCGCATTCCAATTCAGCGGTTACGATCGCCAGCATGTTCTTCAATACCGGGTTTGTTATCTCCGAAGAATCACGATTGATCTTGTCCAGCAAATCATGCGCTGTTCTTCCGTTACCGCCCCGGGCTAGCAGCCAGGTGACAAACAAAGCGCGAAATCGCACATGCTCTTTGTCGAGTGCATTGTCTACTTGTTGACTCAATGTTGCTTGCGCGTATTGACTCAATTCCGGGGCTGCGACTCTGCCGAATTCGCTGCGCAAACCCAATTCGATTCCGCGTACGCGCTGTTGATTGAGTGTTCCGAACGACTCCGCCAAGCGCTCAGCCTTTGCCAGTAGCGTTTTGGCCTCGCTCCAGTGCCCTTGATCCGCCGCTAGCGCAATTCGGACGAGCTCGGTACCTTCATCATCGGCCGCGAGGCCGGATGGTTTACTCACTTTCAGGAGTGCATCTGCCTGTTCGAATCTTCGTTGCGCCGAATACAGTTGAGCATAGAAATCATTTCTGCCGATTCCCGAAGCTGCGGCCAGCTGAAAATTCTTCAGAGAGTCGACAAAGTCTTCGCTGCCGAGATTCAATATGCCGAGCAAGTACAAACCAGCGCCCCGATTGGCATTTTGCGGTGCGATATTGAGCCTAGCGGCGTTGATGGCTGCTTCGTACTCGTTTGCGCACCAAGCGTAATATGAATACGGGCCATTCGCCGGGTAGAAATCGGGATACAACGTCGTCAATGATTTCCACTTCTGCAACGACGTTCCCGGCGACGTCAGCGTACTGTGCCAGGCATCGACGAGCAGGCTGTCGCGCGCCGACAAGCGGTTGGGCGTAGCTGCCGCCAATTCGATCTGCTTGAGCGCTGCGGAATTTTGATCGGCGTTCAACAGTACCCGCGCGATCACCAGATGCGCCGTCGCAAACTGTGGATCGAGGCGCACCGCATCCTGATAGAACGCCAGCGCGTCCTTCATGTTGCCGGTGAAATACGCACGCTGACCCAGCGAATAGGCGCGCAGCGCGTCCAGGTTGGACGTGACCACCTGTTCCAGCGGCTTGTTCGTCGCCGACACCTGGGCCAGCGCCTCGCCCAAACGCAGGCGCAATTTCCGGTCGATCGCATCGATGGTCGGCAGCACGGAATTCAGGCCCTTGCCGTCCGCCGACTCGGTGTAGACCGTCGCCTGCGTCTTCGGATCGACCACCTCGGCGGTGACGCGCACATGACCGCCGACTTCGGCAACGGTGGGAATGATCACGGCGCGCGCGCCGTCGCGGATCGCCACTTCGCTGCCGATGGCGCGGTCAACGCGGGTCTTCGCAGGATCGCGCTTCATCAGGGCCAGGGTGTCGCGCACCTTGAGATCGGACATCACGTTGACGTAGCGCGACTGCTCCAATCCCAGGCGGAACGCGGATTCGAGCGAACCGTCGAGCACGATTTCGCGGGTGAGGTTGTTCAGATCGCCGAGCACGACCCAGTCGCGCTGGGCAAAGGCGATTGCCGGCGGACTGCGCAGCCACAGGTACGCTGGAATGGCGATGGCGGCAGCGAGTACGATCGCTTCCACGGCGAGCATGCCCGGACGCCGCCACCACGGCACTTCGCGGTGTGCCTTGCCGGAGTAAGCCGGACGCTTGAACGGCGCAATGCCGGGCTCGCCGACCTCGTACACCTGCAGTGGCTCGGCCACGCCCTTGAACAGGTAGCGGCCGTGCATCTTCCAGTGCGGCGGTGCGCGCTGGGCGACGAGTTCGGCCTGGGCGCGCTGCGCGAGCATGCAGGCGACGGCGGAAATCAGGATCTGGCCCGGCAGCGCGAGGCTCATCAACCGCGCCGCTACGGGTTTGGCCAGGCCTTCGACTTCGGTGGGCTTGGCGCCGCGCGCGACATCCTCTGGCGTATTTTCCCAGAGCACCACGTCGCCGATGTGGATGCCGATACGCGCCGACAGCGGTAGGGATTCGGAAGTGGCGAGCTCGCGCAGGCGACGCTGGTAGTCGAGCGCGAACGCGACGGCGTACACAGGCCGCTCGAACAGCAGCAGAAAGCCGTCGGACTTGTCGATTTCCTGGCCGCGATGGCGGTAGACGAGGTCGCGGGCGATACGGTCGAGGCGTTGCGCGAGCTCGGCGGCCTCGACGTCGCCCAGGCGCTGGGTCAGTTGCGCGCTGTCGGTCAGATCGCAGACGAGCACGGCACGCAGCAGCGGCGCCGGCGTTACCGACGTCGGAATCTGCGTTTGCACATCCTCGGGCACTGCGCTCATTCACCCCCTCCGCGCACGGCCTGACCGCCGCCGCGGTCGCGCGATTGTGCGCCAAAAGGCATGGTGGCGCCAGTTTCCGGGTTACTCCGGAGCGCCGATACTCCAGGCGTTGCCGCCCTGCCCCTTGGCCTTGTACAGCGCCCGATCGGCCTGGCTGTACCACACCGACCAGTCGGCGTTGTCGGCGCACAGGCCGGCGCCGATGCTGATCGAAACGCTCAGGTTTTCCAGCGGTTCGACGAAGTGCAGCGCGCGGATGCCGGAGACGATGCGTGCGGCAAGCGCTTCGAGTTCGCTCGCTACGTTGAGCTGGGCGAGCAGGGCGAATTCGTCGCCGCCGATGCGGCAGGGCAGATCGCAGGCGGCGGCGACGCGGCTGACTTCCGCGGCGACCGCGCACAGCACCTGGTCGCCGGCGAGGTGGCCGAACTCGTCGTTGATCTGCTTGAAGCGGTCGAGATCGATCAACAGCAACGCGAGGTGCGTGCCGGCGACGCGGAATTGGGCGAGATGTTCCAGGTGTTCGTAAAGGCCGCGGCGATTGACGAGACCGGTCAACTCATCCGTGCGCACGAGGCGATTCGCGGTGGAAAGCTGGCTCTGCGTCTGGCGCAGCGAATCGAGCGTGACCAGCAGATCCTCGTTGCGCCGCTTCAGGCTCGCGATCAACTGCTGCTCGCTCGCGACGAGGTAGGCGAACGAGCGGCGCATGAACTGGGCGAGCAGGGCCGGTTCGTTCTCGAGCAGGAAGTCGAAGGCCGGGTAGTCGATCATGCGCAGGCCGCACGCGCTGTGCGCGACCGCGCCGGCCACGCGCGCGTGATTGCCGATGAACAGCGCCAACTCGCCGAAGTATTCGCGCGGGCCGAGCACCTTGCTCGGCAGGCCGTCGCCGAAATCCAGGCGCACCTGCCCGCTTTCGATCACGAACATGTTCTGGCCGATTTCGCCCTTGCGGAACAGGACCTCGCCGGCGGCGCAGCGGCGCGCGGGGCCGGCGCCGCGCAGCATGACGAATTCGGCGTCGGACAACTGCCGCGGCAGGTGCGGCGCCTGCGCGCGCGGCGCCAGGTTCACCGCAGCGGCTTCGGCGCCGGCGGCAGCATCGGATGGCACGGTGGACACGTCCGTATTCCCCTCGCCCTGAACCGGCGCATGGTAGCGCAGCGGTCGCCAATGCACACCCGGCGCGGATGGCCGGGTGTGCCGGGACGACGAACGGACGTGTCGCGGCGCTTACGCCGCCGCTTTCTCCTGCCCGTGGAACTGCGCTTCCTCGGTCGAGCCTTTCAGCGCCACCGTGCTGGCGCCGCTGCCCTGGATGGTCTGCGTGACGGCGTCGAAGTAGCCGGTGCCGACTTCGCGCTGGTGCTTGACCGCGGTGAAGCCGCGCTCGGCGGCGGCGAATTCCGCTTCCTGCAATTCGACGAAGGCGCTCATCTGGCGGCGCGCGTAGCCGTGCGCGAGATTGAACATCGAATAGTTGAGCGCATGGAAGCCGGCGAGGGTGATGAACTGGAACTTGTAGCCCATCGCCGCCAGCTCGCGCTGGAATTTCGCGATCGTCGCGTCGTCGAGGTTCTTCTTCCAGTTGAAGCTCGGCGAGCAGTTGTAGGCGAGCAGCTTGCCCGGATGTTTCGCGTGCACGCCTTCGGCGAAGGCGCGCGCAAACTTGAGGTCGGGCTTGCCGGTTTCGCACCACACCAGGTCCGCATACGGCGCATAGGCGACGCCGCGCGAGATCGCCTGCTCCAGGCCGTTGCGTGTCTTGTAGAAGCCTTCCACGGTGCGCTCGCCGGTCGTGAACGGCTTGTCGTTTTCGTCGATGTCGGAGGTCAGCAAGTCGGCGGCTTCCGCGTCGGTGCGCGCGACAAGCAGGGTCGGTACGCCCATCACGTCGGCGGCCAGGCGCGCGGCGGCGAGCTTGTCGACTGCTTCGCGCGTGGGCACCAGCACCTTGCCGCCCATGTGCCCGCACTTCTTGACACTCGCAAGCTGATCTTCGAAGTGCACGCCGGACGCACCCGCTTCGATCATCGCCTTCATCAGCTCGAACGCATTGAGCACGCCGCCGAATCCGGCTTCGGCATCCGCGACAATCGGCTGCAGGAAGTCGAACGCATCGTTGCCTTCCGCATGATGCAGCTGATCCGCGCGCAACAGCGCGTTGTTGATGCGGCGCACCACGGCGGGCACCGAATCGGCCGGGTACAGGGATTGATCCGGATACATCTGCCCGGCGAGGTTCGCGTCCGCCGCCACCTGCCAGCCGGAAAGATAGATCGCCTTCAATCCGGCCTTGACCTGCTGCATGGCCTGGTTGCCGGTGAGCGCGCCGAGCGCGTTGACGAAATCCTCGCTGTGCAGCGATTTCCACAATTTCTCCGCGCCCTGCCGCGCCAGCGAATGCTCCACATGCACGGTGCCACGCAGGCGCACGACGTCTTCGGCGGTGTAGGGCCGCTTCACGCCGTTCCAGCGCGGGTTGTTCTGCCAGTCGATCTTGATTTGTTCGGCGGTGGGCAGCGTGGTCTTCATCGCGATCCTCAGAAAGTGGTTGGGAGTGCAACGCATGCAGACTAGGCTTGCAAAACACGATTTGACAATCTGAATGTTTCAATCTGTGTATTTGAAATTGTCAAATATCATGTATCCTGTTGAATGAAATGGCGTCGAAATCGAACACTCGTATGAAATCGGGCAAGATCGCGCCGCGAAAGCCACGCGGGACGGCAAGGGCATCCGCCGAAGCCGTCGTCCGCCACTACTACAAGGGCAACCGCCTCAAGCAACTGCGCGCCTTCTGCTACGCGGTCAAGTTCGGCACGGTGGCAAGGGCGGCCGAAGCGCTGTTCCTGTCGGCATCGTCGGTCAGTTTGCAGCTATCTGCCCTGGAAAAGGAGCTGGGCACGCGCCTGCTCGAGCGCACGCGCCCACGCCTGTCGCTCACGCGCGAGGGCCAGATGCTGTACGACCTCGCGCGTCCGCTGATCGAAGGCATGGAGGCGCTGGACCAGCAATTCCGCGCCCAACGCCAGGGCCTGGACGCCGGCGAAGTGACGATCGCCGCGGGATCGTCGACGATCCAGTACCTGCTGCCGTCGCTGGTGCGCGAATTCCGCGAGCGCCGGCCCGAAGTGCGCTTGCAGCTCGCCAATGTCACCGGCAAGGATGGACTCGCGCTGCTGCGCTCCGACCAGGTCGACTTCGCCTTCGGTTCCATGCTCGACGTGCCGCACGACCTGTCGTACGAGCCGGTGCACTGGTTCGATCCGATGCTGATCCTGCCGCCGGGCCATCCATTGGCGGCGAAGTCCGAGATCGCGCTGGCGGACCTGTCGCCGTACGGATTGATCCTGCCGCCGCAGCGCCTGACCACGTATCGCATGATCGATCTGGTCTTCCAGCAGGC